>QHVP01000581.1:8086-11759 GCA_003222295.1 Acidobacteriota bacterium
CGCGCGTCTTCGGCGAGCAGCACCTCCGCGCGACCGCCCAGGACGAGTCGCACGTGGCGGCGCGCACTCGCGAGATCGTGGGTGGCCTGGCCAGCGCCGGCCTCCTTCGTTTCGCGGTGGCGCCCCCCCACGGCGCCATGGACGTGCGCTGCCTGGTGGCGATCCGCGAGCAACTCGCCTACTTCTCTTCGCTCGCGGACACGGCCTTTGCGATGCAGGGGCTCGGTTCCCACGTGGTGAGCCGCGCGGGCACCGACGTCCAGAAGAACCGCTGGCTGCCTGCGATCGCGGGGGGCGGTCTGGTGGCCGCGTTCGCGGTGACGGAGCCGGAGGCGGGCTCCGACCTGGCCGGGGTGCGGACGCGCGCGACCGCCGACGGCGCGGTGTGGCGCCTGCGGGGTGTGAAGACGTTCATCTCGAACGCGGGCATCGCGGGGATGTACACCGTTCTCGCGCGCACGGGCGAGGGCGCGGGGCATCGGGGCCTCTCGATGTTCCTCGTGGACGCGGAAGCGCCGGGAATCGCGGTGAAGCCTCTCGAGCCGATGGCGCCGCACCCCCTGGGCGAGGTGCGCTTGGAGGGCACGCCCGCGGTCCTGCTGGGCCAGGAGAGCGAAGGCTACCGGCTCGCGCTGTCCACCCTGGAGGTGTTCCGCCCCAGCGTGGGAGCGGCGGCCTGCGGCCTGGCCGCCCGCGCCCTGGAGGAGGCGGTGCGCTGGTCGCAGGCGCGGCGCCAGTTCGGGCGGGCCCTGGCCGACTTCCAGGCCACGCAGATGGCGCTGGCGGAGATGCACGTGGACCTCGAGGCCGCCCGCCTCCTCGTCCGGCGCGCGGCCTGGCTCAAGGACAGGGGGGCGGAGAGGATCGGGGCGGAGGGAGCGGCGGCCAAGCTCTTCGCGACCGAGGCCGCCCAGCGCGTGGTGGATCGCGCCGTCCAGATCCACGGCGGCCAGGGCGTGATGCGGGGTGCCACCGTCGAACGGCTGTACCGCGAGGTGCGCGCGCTGCGGATCTACGAGGGCACCAGCGAGATCCAGAAGCTCGTCATCGCGCGCCACATCCTGAAGGAGAGCAAGTGAAACGAGCTCGCGCCACCGCGCGCGCCGAGACGAAGGGTTCGAACGCGAAGCCACGGACCGCGAGCAGCGAGCGTGGGATGGATGGGCCGCCGCGAGCAGGTCGCACGTGAGCGAGCGGCACCAGATGATCGTCAATTTTTCACATGTGGGCTCGCGTAGCGAGCGACGCGCGACCCGAGCGACGGACCATCCCCATCGAAGAGGGGGACGATGCCCAGCGAAATGACCTTCGTTGACCACATGCCCGAACAAACTCGCGCGATGCTCGTCCAGCTCATGGAGAGCCAGGCCTACCGCGAGCTGGCCGCCGCGCACATGTTCGGCTACGGCCTGCGCTTCGTGCCGGACAAGTGGATGAAGTTCATGGTCTGGCACATCCGCGAGGAAGCCGAGCACTACGACGCCGTCGCCCAGATGTACCGGCGGTTCACGGGCGAGGAGGTCGAGCCCAAGGTGCGCGAGCGGCTGGCCGGCAAGCCGGTGCCCTTCGCCGAGAGCTGGATCGAGCTGGCCATGGCCCAGTTCCTCTTCGACCGCGGCGGATTCTGGCAGCTCCGCGAATACGAGGAGTGCTCGTTCGTGCCCTATCGCGAAGTGGTGCAGAAGATCGTCAAGGAGGAGGCGGGGCACCAGACCCTCGGCGAGAAGATCGTCGTCGAGCAGTGCCAGACCGGGCGCTACGACGAGGTCAAGCAGGCCCTCTTCGAGAAGTGGCTGCGCCTGGGCCTGCTGTCCTTCGGCCGCCCGGGCACGGCGGGCAATCGGTACGCCATCGAGCGGGGCCTCAAGAAGAGAGACTCCGCGGACTGCATGAAGGACTTCGTCGGCGACATCCGGCCGGCGGTCCATGCCGCCGGGTTGCGCTTCCCCGATCCGGCATCATTGAAGTTGGAGCTCCCGGCCGACATCGACTGGAGCTGAGCAAGGAGACCCATGGGACGCATCGTGGACTTGTGCGGAGAGATCGCGGCCTCGGCGGAGGAAGGGCCGGAAGGACTCATCCTTCCCCCCGACGTCTGGGAACGACTGCGCGCGGACTGGGACGACGAAGACATCGAGGACGCGCTGGGCCTCGTCCGCGACAGCCTCCTCCAGGCGGAACTGGTCGAGTCCGCCGACGCCCTCAGCGCGCGCCTCGTCGAGGTGCTGGGCCGGTTCGGGGAAGCCGACGCGTTCCAGAAGGCGTCGGCCGACAACGCCGCGCTGACCTTCGAGGCCGTCGGCCAGCTCACGCGCCGCGTCGCGCGTCTGGAAGAGGTCCTGGAGGCCTATCGGGAAGGCGCCTCGCCGGATCGCCGCGGCTTCGACGCCCTCCAGCGCCGGCTGGCCGATTACGGCATCGAGGACGAGATGGAGGCCAGCCGCGAGGAGCACACCGCGCGCTCCCTCGATGACGGAGAGGACGAAGAGGAGGAGAAGGACTGACCCTCGCCCCGCGGGACCGCGCCCTCCTCTTCCAGCCGTTTCCCCTCGGCCGCAGCGGGCGGCTGATGCCGAACCGGATCTGGCTGCCCGCCATGGTCACGTGGCGCGGCACCCAGGACGGATTCGTCACCCGCGACGTGCACGACATCTACCTCCGCTACGCCCTGGGCGGCCCGGGCATGATCGTCCTGGAGGCAACGGGCATCCGCGACGTCGCCAGCGGCCCGCTGCTGAGATTGAGCGACGACCGGTTCGTGCCCGGGCTCAGGGCGCTCGTCGGCGAGATGCGCGCGGCCGGCGACGCGCTGGTCATGCCGCAGATCATCGACTTCCTGAAGATCGCCACGCGCAAGCCCACCCGCGCCTTCCTGGAGGGCCTCGTCGCCCGCGGCGCCCTCCCCGCCTCCGTGCTCGGGCTGTCCGATGCCGAGTTCGAGAAGGAGCACGCGCAGCACCTCACGCCGCGCCAGCAGCGGGACTTCTTCTACGGATACCGCCAGACCATCGAGGATCTCGGGCTCGACGAGATCCGCCGGATCCCGGGCTGGTTCGCCGCCGCCGCCCGCCGCGCGCGCGCGTGCGGATTCGACGGGGTCGAGCTGCATTTCGCCCACGCCTACACCATGGCGTCGTTCCTCTCCGTGACGAACGCGCGCACGGACGAGTACGGCGGCCGCTTCGAGAACCGGATGCGGCTGCCGCTGGAGGTGGTGCGCGCGGTGCGCGAGGAGACCGGCCCCGACTTCATCGTGGGCTGTCGCTTCCTGGGGTCCGAGGACATCCTGGGGGCGGATGGCCGCATCCACGGCAGCACGCTCGAAGACGCGCAGCGCATCGCGGTCGCGCTCGCGCAGGCAGGGGTCGACGTCCTGTCCGTGTCACGGGGCGGCAAGTTCGAGGACGCGCGGCCGCCCGCGGTGGGCGAGGCCATGTACCCGTACACGGGGCACAGCGGGTCGGTGTGCATCCCACGCTCGCGGCAGGACCCGCCGGGGGTGAACACGTTCCTGGCCGACGGCATCCGGCGGGCGGTGCGCGCGGCGGGACTCGCGACTCCGGTCGTCACCGCCGGGAAGATCCACACCTTCGAGCAGGCGGAGTCGATCCTCCGCGACGAGCGCGCCGACCTCATCGGCATGGCGCGGGCGCTGCTCGCGGATCCGGATCTG
>QHVP01000582.1 GCA_003222295.1 Acidobacteriota bacterium
AGGCCGCGTCATGCCCACCGCGACGCCGACTCCCACGGACGTCAATGCCGAGCAGGTGGGGGCGCTCAAGGAGGCGCTGGTCGGCAACCAGGTCGAGCTGGCGCGCGTCGACCTCGAGAACAAGGACTACAAGGCGGCGATCGGGCGTGCCGAGCGCGCGCTGGCCCTGGATCCGTCGAGCGCGGAGGCGCGGCAGGTGCGGGATCAGGCGCAACGGACGGCGGCCGAGCTCGACGCGGTGGCCCTGGAGGCGAAACATGCCTTCGACGCGGGCGACACCGACCAAGCGACCCGGGCCCTGGCGCGCGTGCTCGCGCTCGACCCGCATCATCCCGTCGCGGGCGAGCTCACCGCCGCCCTCAACGTGCACTTCCGGAAGCAGGCGGAGGACGCCCGGCGCATGGCGGATGACGCACGGCGCGACGCCGATGCCTTGCGGGCCAGCGCCACGGACGGATCCGGCTTCGCACAGGCCGATCGCGCTGCCCGCGAGGCCTCCACCCTGTTGCAGAAGGGCGAGTTCGCGGTCGCGACCCAGAAGTTCCTGGAGTCCCGCGACGGCTACGAGCGGGCGCGACGCGCGGCCGACGCGGCAGCGCGAGCGGCCGCGGCCGCCGCGGCCGCCGCCCGGGCCGCGGCACCCGCCTCCGTGCCGACGACCCTGGTCTCGCGCAACCTGCCCCCCCCGATCACGATCCCGCCGGTGAATCCGCCCGGCGCCACCCTGCCCGCGCCGACGCTTCCGGGCGGGCCGCCCCTCGCGTCGGCGCAGGAGCCGGCCATCCGGAAGGTCATCACCGATTACGGTCGCGCGATCGAGGGCAAGGACATCGCGCTCTTCAAGGCGGTCAAGCCCAACCTGACCCCGGACGAGGAGAAGCGCCTGCAGGAAAACTTCAAGATGATCAAGTCCCAGCAGGTCGGCATCGCCATCCAGGCCGTCCAGGTGGAGGGCACGCAGGCCACGGTGAAGGTGAGCCGCCAGGACACCATCAACGGCAACAAGATCAAGCCCATCCAGCAGGTCTTCCGCCTGGCCCAGTCCGGCGGCGCCTGGTCCATCCAGTCGATAGGCGTGCAGTAACCCGACGACCGGGGCCGCGGCGGATCAGCGCGTCGTGCGGCCTGCGCGCTCGAACCGCTCCCGCGCGGTGAGGAAGCGGCGGGCCGCGGTTGCGAACCGCCCGGCCTTGTACTCCGTCTCCGCCTGCCGTGCCAGATCCGCGCCGTCCTTGAAGAGGTCGAGGGCGGTGGCCGCCTTCGATGCCTCCGCGGCCTGACGCGCGGTGGTCATCGCGCGCCGCGCCTCGTCCGCGCGGCCGCGGAACCCGGATTCGACCTTCGGCGCGACCTCTTCGGCGGCGGCGTTGCCGGGCTCGACCCCGAGGAGCGTCCACAGCGCGTCGGCGGCGCGGGCGTTGTCGCCCGCCGACGCGGCCTGGCGCGCCGTCGCCGCCGCCTGATCCGCCTGGTCGGCGGTCGTCCTGGCCCTCGAGAAGATCCCCTGCGCGTCCTTGTTGGCGGGGTCGATCTTCAGCGCGCGTTCGGCCTGCCGCATGGCGTCGCGGAAGTCGCCGGCCTCCGCGCGACGCCGGGCCAGCTCGACCTGGGACCGGGCCAGCTCCTGGGCCAGGCCGTCCACCTGGGCCGGGCGCGTCGTGGGCGGAGGTGGAGTGGGAGCGGGCTCGGATCGCCGCGCCACGAGCACCCCGACGCCGGCCACGGCCACCAGGAGCAGCGCGCCCCCGATCAGCAGGGGAGCCTTGGATGCGCGCGGGGCCGGCGGCGCCGGTCTGGGCTGGGCACGGCTGCCCGCGACCGGCGAGGCACGCGACGCGCCGGCGGCGGAGGCGGCCGCGCGCGCGGACGACGCCGAGCGCGAGGCGGAGGCTTCGCTCGGGCGTGAAGGTGCGGCGGGGGCGGGAGCGCCCAGGTCGGGCAGTGACGTCTCACCCTGACCGGCCGCCACCGCCTGCATCGCGCGGTGCAGAGCCGAGCGGAACTCGCTCGCGTTCTGGAAGCGCTGCAACGCGTCCTTGGCCATCGCGCGCTCGACCACCTGGGCGAGCACGGCGGGGATCCCGGGCGCGAGCTCCTGGACGGAAGGCGGCTCCTCCTGCATGACCTTGAAGAGCACGGAATGCATGGAGTCCGCGTCGAAGGGCTTGCGGTAGGTGAGCAGCTCGTAGAACACGCAGCCGAGCGCGAAGACGTCCGAGCGCGCATCCGCCCGCTCGCCGCGCACCTGCTCGGGCGACATGTAGTGCGGCGTGCCCATCACCATCCCGACGCGCGTCATCTCCGAGCCGCCCAGGCGGGCGAGCCCGAAGTCCATGATCTTGGCCTGCCCGCTGCTCAGGAGGTGGACGTTGGCGGGCTTGAGGTCGCGGTGAACGATGTCGTGCGCGTGCGCGAAGGCGAGGCCTTCCGCGATCTGATCCACGACGGAGAGCTTGTCGTCGAGAGAGAGGGGGGCGCGGCGGGCGATGGCCTGCTTGAGGTCGGAGCCGTCGAGCAGTTCCATGGCCATGAAGATCTTGCCCTGCTCCTCCCCGTAATCGAAGACGGTGATGATGTTGGGGTGGTTCAGGCGCGCCGCGGACTGCGCCTCGCGCTCGAAGCGCTTGCGCAGGGTGTCGTCCGCGCCGAGCTCCGCCGAGATCGTCTTGACGGCGACGAAGCGGTTGAGGACGGGGTCGTGGGCCTTGTAGACCTCGCCCATAGCCCCCTCCCCGATCTTTTCGAGGATCTTGTACTTGCCGATCTGCTCGAGCATGGGGCCGGCGCGATCATAGCACCGGCTCGCGTCAAGCCTTGGACCTCGGCTGTCACGTCCCTGTCGCACGATCCCTACACACAGCCTGTGCCACGCCGTCCGGGGTAAGAGGTGCCGGTGGGGAGGAGGACGTGAGCCAGCAGTTGGTGGTGCGGCGCGAGGACACCGAGGCCGCCCTGCTTTCCGTCCTCAAGGCGCTCGAGATCGAGCGCACGATCGGAGCGGAGCCCGTGCTGGCTGCCCTCCGCCGCTTCCCGCCGCAGGAGGCACGGCACGCCGACTTTCCGGACGACCTCGACCCGCGCCTGCGCGACGTGCTCCGGCGCCGCGGCGTCGAGCGCCCCTACATCCATCAGCGCGAGGCCCACGACGCCGCGCGCGCCGGACGCCACGCGGTGGTGGTCACGCCGACGGCTTCGGGCAAGACGCTGTGCTACAACCTGCCCGTCCTCGACACCATCCTCAAGGATCCGGACGCGCGCGCCCTGTACCTGTTCCCGACCAAGGCGCTCGCCCAGGACCAGCTCGCCGAGCTCTACGGCCTCATCGAGATGCTCGGTGCCGACATCGGCACCTTCACCTACGACGGCGACACGCCCCAGGATGCGCGCAAGGCCATCCGGGCCCGCGCCCACATCGTGGTCACGAACCCGGACATGCTGCACAAGGGCATCCTCCCGCATCACACGAAGTGGGTGAAGCTCTTCGAGAACCTGCGCTACGTGATCGTGGACGAGCTGCACACCCACCGCGGGATCTACGGCTCGCACGTCGCCAACATCTTCCGGCGGCTCCGCCGCCTGTGCGAGTTCTACGGCTCCAAGCCCCAGTTCCTCTGCTCCTCCGCCACCATCGGCAACCCCAAGGAGCTGGCGGAGGCGCTCACCGGCCGGGAGATGACGCTCATCGACCGGAGCGGAGCCCCGCGCGGCGAGCGCTACTTCGCGCTCTACAACCCTCCGGTGGTGAACCGGCAACTGGGGATCCGGCGCTCCGCGCTGGGCTGTGCGCGCGACGTCGCCCTCTCCTTCCTGAAGAAGGGCCTGCAGACGATCGTGTTCGCGCCCTCGCGCCTGTCCACGGAGGTGCTGGTCACGTACCTCAAGGACGCGCTGGAGACGCGGCCCGGGTCCGAAGGGGTGATCCGCGGCTACCGCGGCGGCTATCTCCCGTTGAAGCGGCGTGAGATCGAGCGCGGGCTGCGCGACGGGTCGGTGCTCGGCGTCGTCTCCACGAGCGCCCTCGAGCTGGGCATCGACATCGGGAGCCTCGACGCGGCGGTGCTCCTCGGCTATCCGGGCAGCGTCGCCTCCGCCTGGCAGCAGGCCGGCCGGGCCGGGCGCCGCCAGGGCTCGTCGGTGGCGGTGATGGTGGCGAACTCGACTCCGCTGAACCAGTTCATCGCCAAGCACCCGGACTACTTCTTCGATGCGCCCGTGGAGCAGGCGCGCATCAATCCCGACAACCTGCACATCCTGGTCAGCCACATCAAGTGCGCGGCCTTCGAGCTGCCCTTCACGGCGGGGGAGAGCTTCGGGCGGGAGAGCCTGGAAGAGATCCTCGGGTTCCTGGAGGAGGAGCGGCTCGTGCACCGGGCGGGCGACCGCTGGCACTGGACGTCGGAGAGCTACCCCGCGGACGCGGTCAGCCTGCGCAGCGTCTCTTCCGACAACTTCGTGGTCCAGGACATCACGCGCGAGCCGCGCATCGTGGCCGAGGTCGACTTCGACTCCGCGCCCTCCACCCTGCACGAGAAGGCGGTCTACATCCTGGAGGGGCGGACGTTCTTCGTCGAGAAGTACGACCATCAGGAACGCCGTGCCCACGTGCGCGAGGCGGAGGTGGACTACTACACCGACGCCATCACCTACACGAAGGTGAAGATCCTGGACCGGTTCGCGGAGGAGCCGGCTGCCGGCGCGCGGCGCAGCCACGGCGAGGTCCACGTCACCTCGCAGGTGGTCGGGTTCAAGAAGATCAAGTTCTACACGAACGAGAACGTGGGCTCGGGCGAGCTGCAGATGCCCGAGAACGAGATGCACACCACCGCGTACTGGCTGACCGTGCCCCGCGAGCGCATGGCCGGACTGCCGTACTCGGGCGAGGAGCGGCGCGACGGCGTGGTGGCGCTCGCCTACACCCTGGGCCAGCTGGCGGCGCTGTTCCTCATGTGCGACCGGCACGACATCGGCGTGGCCCTGGGAGACAACGGACAGGGCGAGGCCGTTCATGCGCGCGGCCTGCGGCCGGCGGGCACGGCCTTGACCGAGCGGCCGCGGCCGGGCGACGACTACGAGCCGCACATCTTCGTCTACGACAACTACCCGGGCGGCATCGGCCTAAGCGAGCCCTTGTACCGCCTTCACCACCGGCTGGTGCGCGAGAGCGAGGCGCTCATCGCCGCCTGTGCCTGCTCCGACGGGTGCCCCTCCTGCGTGGGGCCGGTGGGCGAAGCGGGAAGCCGCGGGAAGGAGGTCGCGCTCGCCATCCTGCAGGCCCTGCGCGGCGAGGTCGTCGCAGGCAGGAAGGAAGCGACACCCATCGCCCGATGAGCCGCGGCCCGGTCATCCCCCTGGAGAACAGCCCCTGATGTCGAGCGCGCTCGGCGAGCGGCTGCGGCGACTCCGACGGTCCGATGGTCCGCTGCCCCTGCGGGAGCGGCCGGTGCCGGCGGCGCCGGAGGGACTGGCGCGGCTGGAGGCTCGCCTCATCGGGGCCCCGGACGACGACGGGCTCAGCTTGAAGGAACGGCTGGAGCGCCTGGTGGCGGCAGCGGCGCGGCGCCCGCGCGCGAACGGGCTGGGTGCGCCGGGACCGCCGCTGGAAGAGCTGCTGAGCGGCCGCCGGGTCGAGAACGCGCGCGGCGAGTTCTTCCTGGTCGAGGACGACGTCCACCTGGAGACGTTGCACGGCGCGGTTCCATTCACGCGGCTGCGCGCGCTGGATCCCGACGCCGTCTCCATCCTCACCGGGCAATCCGCGCTGGGCGCGTTCGACCTGCGCCGCGCGGTCTTCCTCGATACCGAGACCACGGGGCTGGCCGGAGGCACGGGCACGGCGGCCTTCCTGGTCGGAGTGGGCTGGGTCGAGGGTGAGCGCTTCCGCTTCCGCCAGTACTTCATGCGCGACTATCACGAGGAGCCGGCGCTCCTTCGCGGGCTGGCCGACGACCTCGCGGGATGCGAGCGCATCGTCACCTTCAACGGCGGTCTCTTCGACGTGCCCCTGCTGGAAACGCGCTATGCGCTCAACCGCGAGCGCTTCCCGCTGGCCCAGGCCCTGCACTTCGACCTGCTGCATCCCGCACGCCGGCTGTGGAAGGCGCGCCTCGAATCCTGCCGCCTGCAGTCGCTGGAGCGCGCGCTCCTCGGCGTGACCCGCCGCGGCGACGTGCCCGGCGAGGAGATCCCGCGCATCTACTTCGATTTCGTCCGGCGGCGCGACGGCCGGGCCATGGCCCGCGTGCTCGAGCACAACCGGCTCGACGTGCTCTCGTTGGCCGCCCTGGCCGCCCTGGCCTGCCAGTGGGTGGAGGGCGGGCACGCGGAGGACCTGCGCGACGTCTACTGCCTGGCCCGGGTGCTGGAGCGGGCGTCCCTCTACGAGCGGTCGGAGGAGCAGTACCGGCGGCTGCTCGCCCAGGCCCCGGGCCCGGTGCGCACGGCTTCGCTGCTGCGCCTGGCCGCGCGCGCGAAGAAGGCGGGGCAGATGGAGACGGCGGTGGCCTACTGGGAAGAGGCGGCCCAGGGCGGAGACTGGCTGGCCCTGCGCGAGCTGGCCCTGCACCACGAGCACCGCAGCCGCGACCTGCCCGCCGCCCTCTCCGCCGTGGAGAGCGGGCTCGGCCGTCTCGACGGCGAGCACGGGCCAGGCACCCGCCGCGCCGTCGAGGATTTCCATCACCGCCGCCAACGCCTGCTGGCGAAGCTGTCGCGCCGCCACCGTCCGTCTGTCGGATAGACTCCTCGTTCCATGTCGTTCTCTATCGGGCGCCACTGCGGCCACCAGCGGGCCGAGTGGCTGCGCTGCGGCCACCAACGTGTTATGTGGCTGCGCCGTGCCCTCCTCGTCGACCTCCTCGGCCTGGGGGCGATCCTGTTCGTCCTCCTCGACTACCTCAGGCCGTCTCTCCTTCTCCTCCCGACCGTCGCCGCGGGCGGCGACACGCCGTGCCACTTTCCGACCCTCGCCTACTTTCGCGCCACCCTGCTGCCGCACCTGCGCTTCCACGGCTGGTACCCGGGGGCCTACCTGGGTCACCCCCTCCTGCTCTATTACTTCCCGCTCGCGTTCCTGATCATGGCCGCCTTCGCGCCGCTGCTCGGGTTGGCGGCGGCGTTCAAGGTCGGCAGCGTCCTCGGC
Organism: Acidobacteriota bacterium; assembly: GCA_003222295.1. Taxonomy (GTDB): domain Bacteria; phylum Acidobacteriota; class Vicinamibacteria; order Fen-336; family Fen-336; genus AA29. The sequence continues at coordinate 7,139 of QHVP01000582.1, forward strand.
GTATTCGCATTGCCGCTTCTCGCCTTTGCCGCGCTGCGTCTCATGGCGTTCCGATCGCCGGTGCCGCTACTCGGCGCCGCCGGGGCGCTCGTCTTCCTGTTCTCCGAGGAGAATCCCATCTGGGGCGGGACCCTCGCCAGCACGCTCACCGGCGAGTTCTCCTCCTCTTCCTGGGTCTCACCTACCGTGCCTACGCGCGCGGGGACGGCCCCTGGCTGCCGGCGCTCGCCCTGGCCCCCACCGCGCTCGCACACGGGTACGCGGTGTTGTGGGGCGGAGTCTCCGCCATGTACTTCCTCTACGCTTCCCGCCGGCCGCTGCGCACGCTCGGCTGGCTGGCGTCGGTGGCCGGCCTCGCCTTCGCCCTGGCCGCGTTCTGGCTGCTGCCCCTCCTGAGCGCGTGGGGTTGGACGACTCCCTACGACGACCCGTGGATCACGGTGGGCCTGCGCAACATCTTCCCGCCCTTCCTGTGGCCACTCATGGGCGCGGCGCTGGCGGGGGCGATCTGGACCCTGCTTCTCGCGCGGCGCGCGGGAGGGCCGGACCATCGCCTGATGTTCCTCCTGCACGCCGCGGTCGTCGGGATGGCGCTGGCCGCGGCCGGCCCTGCGCTCGGGATCATCGACGTCCGCTTCGTCCCCTTCGCGCAGCTCGCCTTGTGCCTGGTGGGTGCGGTGACGCTCGGCCTTGCTCTCCAGCGCCTGGCCGCCCCCGACCTGGCCGCCCTGGCCCTCGTCCTCCTCGCCCTGGTCCATGCCGACTGGCACTCGCGCGTCCTGCGCTCCTGGATCGACTGGAACTACACGGGGCTGGAGGCGAAGGAGCTGTGGCCGGCGTTCGCGGAGGTCGCCCAGAGGCTGCGGGGCACGGTGTCCGACCCGCGCGTGGCCGTCGAGTACAACGCCGCGCACGAGCGCGCGGGCTCGATCCGCATGTACGAGACCCTGCCGCTCTTCTCCGGCCGCTCCACGCTGGAGGGCGTCTACAACCAGGCCAGCCTGCAGACGCACGCCATCTACTTCCTCGCCTCCGAGCTCGACGCCACCTCGCCGAACCCGTTTCGCAAGCGGGAGTACTCGCAGTTCGACACCGAGTCCGCCCTCCGTCACCTGCGGCTCTTCGACGTCGGGCAGGTGGTGGCGCTGAGCGACCGGCTGGTGGCCAGCCTCAGCGCGCGTCCGGAGGCGCACCAGGTCGCGAGGGTGCCGCCCTACTACGTCTACGACATCGAAGGCGCGGGCGGCGGCTACGTGGAGCCGCTGGCTTTCGAGCCCGTCCGTTCTTCGTGGCGCGGCTGGCGTGACAAGTCCTACCGCTGGTTCACGCGCAAGCCGCTCTCCGGCCCGCACCTCGTGTTCACGGACGACCCCCGCTTCACCCTGACCGAGAAGGACGAGTGGCTGGCGCCGCCCGAGGTGCCGTTGCCCGCCGGGGTGCAGGCACAGGCGCAGTTGAAAGACGAGGCGATCACGGTGACCACGAACCGCGTGGGCCACCCCCTGCTGGTGAAGGTCTCCTATCACCCGCGCTGGAAGGCGGAAGGCGCGGACGGCCCCTACCTCGTCTCGCCGGCGCTCATGATGATCATCCCGCGGCAGATGACTGTGCGCCTCACCTACGCGCGCACCATGGCCGATCACCTGGGCCTTCTCCTGACGGGCGTCGCGCTGGTGGCGGGGACGGCGGCGCAGGCCCGACGCTGGCGGCTCCGCGCGCAACCGCGGCCAGTGCCAGAGAACGTCCCGCCCATCCCTCTCGACGATTGCGCCGACATGCCCGCACCCACGCGCCGCTGGGGAGCGGTGATCCCGGCCGCCTTCCTCCTGGCCTGCATCGGCGCGAGGCTGGCCACGCTGCGGCCGGTCGCACGAAACCCCATGCCGCTCTACGAGAGCGCATCCCGAGCGTACGGGGCCGGTCGCTTCGCCGACGCCGCGGAGTACGCGCGTCATGCCCTGGACCAGGGCGCGCAGGCGCCGCTGCGCGCGGAGCTGCTGTGCCTGCGCGGGGAGAGCCTGCTGCGCGCGAGCCAGGCTCGGCTGGCCGCGCAGGCGTTCCAGGACGTGCTCGCGCAGCCCGGGCCCAACCCCTACGTCGCGCAGGCCCTGTTCGGCCTGATGCAGGCCCGCGCCGCGGACGGCGACACCGAGAACGCGCGCGCCGCCCGCGACCAGCTCCTGCGCGATTTCGCGGCGTCACCCTGGGCGAACCGCGCGAGGAGCGTGTCACCGTAAGGATGGGACACGCTCCTAATCTCTATTAGGAGTCTGTCTCTCGCCGTTCACGGTGACAGACTCCTCAGCCGCGCGCGCAGGTCCGCCGCGCTCACCCGGTGGCGCGCGACCTCGCGGCCGCCGAGGAGCAGCACGGGGATGTCGTTGCCGTAGAGCGCGTCCAGCTCGGGGTCGGACCGCACGTCCCGCTCCGCGAGGGCGAGCCCCAGCTCCGCGGCCACCGGCGACGCCACCTCGCGCATGACCTCGCAGAGATGGCACCCGGGCTTGCCGACGAGGAGGAGCGGCTCGGCCATCACGTCCGCGGAGGGGCCTCCGGCGGCCGCCGCAGCGTCACCACCGCCGCCACCGCGATCACGGTCACGATCGTGAGCTGTACGGCGAGGGCGGTGAGGTCGGGGTGGATGCCCATCCACGGGATCTCGGGGAACGGCACCGGCCGCGGCCGGAGATAGCCGGCGGCGACCAGCTCGTAGATGCCTGCACCCGCGAACGAGATGGCCAGCGCGCACATCAGGGCGCTGGACACCGCGAAGAACGGGCCCAGCGGCAGGCGCACGAC
>QHVP01000584.1 GCA_003222295.1 Acidobacteriota bacterium
CCGCGTCCGGTCGGCCGCTTCATCCTGCGGAGGACGGCGTCGCTGGCGTGCTGGAGCGGGATGTCGACGTACTTGACCACCTTCTCCTCCGACGCCATGGCGTCGAGGATGGGATCGGTCAGGGTGGCCGGGTAGGCATACATCACGCGGATCCACCTTATCCCGTCGATGCGCCCGAGGCGGCGCAGCAGGTAGGCCAGGCCGTCGCGCAGGCCGTGGTCCAGCCCGTAGCGCGTGGAGTCCTGGGCCACGAGCACGACTTCCTTCACGCCGCGGGCGGCGAGATCCCGCACTTCCGCCGCGATGTCCTCGACGTTGCGGCTGCGGTGGCGTCCGCGGAGGGTGGGGATGATGCAGAAGCTGCACGTGTAGTCGCAGCCCTCGCTGATCTTCACGTAGGCCAGCCAGGGCGGCGTGGACAGGACGCGCGGGGCGGCATGGTCGTAGACCCAGGTGGGCGCCTCGCTCGCGTCGACGGCGGCGTCGCCCTCCACCGCCTTCACGATGTCATCGACCTGTCCGGTGCCGAGGGTCGCGTCGATCTCGGGAATCTCGCGCCGCAGCTCGGCGTCGTAGCGCTGGGTGAGGCAGCCGGTGACCACGAGACGCCGGGCGCGCCCGGTCTCCTTTTCCTTCGCCATCTCCAGGATGGTGTCGACGGACTCCTGCTTGGCGCGGTCGATGAAGGCGCAGGTGTTGACGACGATGACGTCCGCCCGGTGGGCGTCGGCCACGAGGTCGTAACCCCGGTCGCGCAGGCGGCCGAGCATCACCTCGCTGTCGACGAGGTTCTTGGGACAGCCGAGGGAGACGAGACCGATAGTCTTGTGAGCGCGCGCCGTGGTGGCCCGATCCTTCAGTGCGCTTTCTCCGGCATGTCGATCTCGTTGCCCCACTCGCGCAGCTTCTCGCGGTCGCTGGCCGCGTAGAGCTCGTCGCCGATATCGGCGATCTGGTCGCTGATCCCGCCCAGGACCTCAGTCTCCTCGCCCTGCTGGCTCATGAGGGACAGGTGATGGGCAATGGCGTCGAGGCGCGGGACGGACTTGTCCATCGCGAGGAGGAGCGCTTCCACCAGCTCCACCAGGGCCTTACGGCTCAGACCGTCATGCCACGTGGGTTCCAAGTACGCCTCCTTGTTTCCAGCGCCCCGCTTCCAGCGCCCGTGACTGCACTGCCGACCGACCATCATATCGCGCCTTTCCCGCGGCCGCGATCCCCGTCAGGCCGTCACCCTTGACCGCCTCGGACGCGCTCTCTAACATCGGCGGGCGGGGTCCGATGACCCGGGGAGGAGATTTGGGCACGGGAACGAAGGTCGCGATCGGATGTGGGATCGCCGCGGTGATGGGCGGAGTGGTCCTGGCCGCGGTCGTGTTCGGCGGCATATGGTGGGCCAAGGGCAAGGCGGAGCAGTTCACCGGCCACGAGGCGAAGATCGAGGAGCTCAAGAAGAAGGCGGACGCCGTACCGTTCACCGAGCCCGCGGACGGAGTCGTTCGCGAGGACCGCCTGGTCAAGTTCCTCGAAGTCCGCAGGCGCGTCTTCGACGTCTACGCGAAGCACAAGGATGAGCTCGAAGCCATGAACAAGAAGAAGCAGGCCGGGCTGAGCGACCTGGCGCACGGGCTGGGCGTCCTCGGCGAGGTGCGCATGGCCCAGGCGCAGGCGCTCGCGGACGTGGGCATGAGCGAGGACGAATACCGGTTCATGGTCCAGCAGGTCTACAAGACGCTCTGGGCCTCGGAGGTCGCGAAGGCATCCCCGGGTCCGGAGGGCGCGAGCGCGCCCACGCTGGACGTGCCGCCCGCGAACATCGCGCTCTTCCGGAAGTACGAGACGGAGGTCAAGCAGTACGCGATGGGCGGCCTGGAGTGGGTGGGGCTGTGAAGGACGACGCCGCTCCCCTCGGCCGACGGCCAGGTCTGGTGGCGCCCGCACGCGGACAGCAACGCGGTCGGCAACCTGGTGCTGCACGCGTGCGGCTCGAGCCGGCATTTCCTGGGCCGCGTGGTGGGCGGGACGGGCTACGAGCGCGACCGCAAGGCGGAGTTCGCGCAGCGGAGCCCGATCGCGCGGGCGGACCTCCTCCGCGTCCTCGACGAGACCGCGGCCGAGACCGATGGCATCCTGGGCGCGCTGGATCCCGGGCGGCTACTCGAGGCGCGCGAGGTCCCTCGGGATTCGCCCCAGAGCGTGCTCGCGCTGGTGTTGCGCACCTCGCACCACTGGGCGGTGCACACCGGCCAGATCGTCTATGCGACCAAGCTCCTCACGGAGGGCAGTCTCGACGAGCTCTGGATGAAGACGATGCGGTAGCTACGTCGCCTGCTCGGGCAGCGCGCGCGCCGCCTCCGCGGCGCCATCCATCCGGGGCGGATCGGGAAGCGGCGCCGCCAGCACGGCGTCGAGGGCCGGCCGCAGGTGGCCGCCGAGGAGATCCGCGTTCGAGACGTGCACGGCGGGAAGCCAGCGCCTCATCCCCTCCACCAGGACGGGGTACTCGGGGAAATCGCCCCGCTCCGTATAGACCACGCGCGTCCGGCAGGCGATCGCGTCGGTCACGATCCCATAGCCCGGCTTCGTGACCACCACGTCGGCGGCGGCCACGAGCTCGAGGCAGGTCAGGCCGCGCGCGGCGAGGTCGGCGAGGGAAATGACGCGCACGTTGGGGGGCGCGTCGGAGCCGGTGGGCTCGCTCAGGAACTGGAACGACCGCAGCTTCGACAGCACCGAGAACTCCAGGCCGGGAAGGCCGAGGCCTCCGAACGAGAGCAGCACCGCCGGAGCCATCCCGAGGCCCAGCCGGCGGCGCGCCTCCGGGCGCGTGACCGAGGGCCAGCGGAGGACGAGAGGGATCGGCGTCCGCCGTGGGAAGGCCGCGAGGTCGCCCGCGAACGGCAGCTGCAGGAGGACCGTCGCCTCACCATAGGCACGCGCGGCGGCCTCCGCGGCGGCGAAGAGAGGCGGCTCCTGGCGTGCCAGATGGCGATAGATCCAGTCCCACGAGAAGTTCGACATCCCCACGCCCGGCACCCCCGCCCTCGCCGCCGCCACGAAGGCAAGAGGCGGGATGTCGCCCAGGACGAGGCGGGCGCCGACGTCGTGCAGCCAGGCCGCTTCGCCCTCGACGCGCGCGGGCATCTCGCGGTCGAAGGCCTCACACTCCGCCGCCGTCGCCCGGAGGTCGATGACGAGGGCCCCCTTCTGGACGAGACCCACGTCGGCGCGCTCCGCGCGGAAGACGAGGTCGGAGCCGAGGGCCTGGCGGAACACGATCTCCGGGCCAGCGGTGACGACCGCGACGCGCCACGAAGGATCGAGGGCGCGCACGGCGGCGAGTACGGTCGCCGTGCGTACGGAATGCCCGAACCCGTGCCCCGAGACGTACGCGACGAGGGTCGCTGCGCCGCTCATGATCGTTTAGACCTAAACGATCATGGAGGTCAGGGATATATCCGGTACAGCATGCGCGGGAAGGCGATCGTCTCGCGCAGGTGCTCCAGCCCGCAGATCCAGGTCACCAGGCGCTCGATGCCCATGCCGAAGCCGGCGTGGGGCACCGAGCCGTACTTGCGGAGGTCGAGGTACCAGCGGAACGCCTCCTCGGGCAGGTTGTGCTCCTGGATGCGCTGCTGCAGCTTCTCCGCGCTCGACATGCGCTCGCCGCCGCCCACGATCTCGCCGTAACCCTCCGGGGCCAGGATGTCGGCGGACAGCGTCAGCTCCGCACGCTCGGGGTCGGGCTCCATGTAGAAGGCCTTGATCGCGGCCGGGAACCGGTGCACGACCACCGGCCGGTCGTAGGCTTCCCCGATCACGGTTTCGTCCGTCCCCCCGAAGTCGCTCCCCCATTGCGTCTGCGATCCCTTGGACTGGATCAGCTTGATCGCGTCGTCGTAGTGGAGCCACGGGAATGGCGACTTCACGTGGCCCAGCTTCGCGGCGTCGCGCTCCAGGACCTTCAGCTCCTCGCCCCGCGTTTCGAGCACGCGCTCGACCACGGAGACGATGAGCCCCTCCGCCACCTTCACCGCGTCTTCGAGGTGCGCGAACGCCATCTCGGGCTCCACCATCCAGAACTCGGTGAGGTGGCGGCGCGTCTTCGACTTCTCGGCCCGGAAGGTCGGGCCGAAGCAGTACACCTTGCCGTGGGCGGCCGCGTTGGCCTCGTTGTAGAGCTGCCCGCTCTGGGTGAGGTACGCGGTCCCCTCGTCGAAGTAGGGCACCGCGAACAAGGTGGTCGTGCCCTCGCAGGCGGCGGGCGTGAAGATGGGCGTGTCCACCAGCGTGAAGCCCTGATCGTCCAGGTAGTCCCGCACGCCCTTCACCACGGCGTGGCGGATACGGATCACCGCGTGCTGCCTGGGCGAGCGGAGCCAGAGGTGCCGGTTCTCCATGAGGAACGCGGTCCCGTGCTCCTTGGGCGTGATCGGATAGTCGTGCGCGATCTGCACGGCGCGGAGCCCGGTGACGTCCACCTCGAACCCGCCCGGCGCGCGCTTGTCCTCCTTGACGCGCCCGGTCAGCTCCAGCGACGACTCCTGGCCCATCGCTTCCGCCACCGTCCAGGCCGCCTCCGGCACGGCCGCCTTGGCCACGACCGCCTGCGCGAAGCCGCTGCCGTCGCGCACGATCAGGAACTGGAGCTTGCCGCTGGAACGTTTGTTATGGAGCCAGCCCTGCAGCCGGACCTCTTTCCCGACCTGGTTCTTGAAATCGGAGATTCGGACGATCCGAGGTGAGTCCGCCTGATTATTCTTCGTCGCTTCCGTGGAACTCATTACTGCAATTCCTCCAGATGCCTCGCCAGGGCTCGTCTCAATCCCGACAGCTCCGGATACCGCGCGAGGTTGCGCCGCGCGTGCGCCAGCGTGCGCGGGATGTAGGGCAGATAGACGCGACTCCCCTTCACCGTTCCCTGGTAGCCGAAGGTGCCCAGCGCCTTCAGGTTGCGCTGGATGGACATGAGCTCGAAGCGCCGCTGGAAGGTATCGCGCGGCTCGCCGGGGACGGCGCGCTGCCGGAACTCCTCCGCCCGGTCGGCGACGAACTCCTCGTCGAGCTCGACGTAGCTGTCACGGAGCAGCGAGGCGAGGTCGTAGTGCGCCGGTCCCATGCGCGCGTCCTGGAAGTCGATCCAGTAGAGGGCGTCGCCGTAGGACATCAGGTTGCGGCTGTGGAAATCGCGATGGGTGAGCACGCGCGGCCCGGACGAGATCTCCGCGCAGAGCCGGTGGAACCCGTCCGCCATCGAGGCGCGGTCCTCGACGGACAGGTCGCACCTTCGATAGCCCTCGAGGAAGTGCTTCCAGAAGAAATGCATCTCCCACGAGAGCTTCTCGAAGTCGAACGCGATCTGGAAGCAGATCGCGCGCTGGGGCGCGCGCGCCGCCTCGCGCTGCAGGACCACGAGCTGATCGAGGGCCTGGCGATAGAGCTCTTCGCGCCGCGAGGGGCTCGCCTCCTTCAGCGCCTCCTGCAGCGAGAGGTCGCCCAGGTCTTCTTGAAGGAGGATGCCGCGCCCGCCGTCGACGGCGCGGATCTCCGGCACGGGCAGGCCCCACCCCGCCATGAGGTTCCGGATCACGACGAAGGGAAGCTGCTCGGGATCGAACGGCTCCGGGTTGAGGGAGATCACGGACTGCTCGTCGCCGTCGAGGACCCGGTAGTAGCGCCGCGAGGAGGCATCGCCGGACAGGGGGATGACGCGGAGCTCGCCGACGCGGCGGCCACCGACGCCACGACCGGGGGCGCGGGCGGACGCTCGGGGCCACGACGGCCGCGGCGCGGCCGCGTGGAGCGGCTCTCGACCCGCCGCTCCGAGCTCACGACCTCAGCTCCCCGAGGGGTTGACCCTTCATCAGCAGGGCGGACCACAGGCCCTCGCCGTCCTCGACCTCGACTCCCGCGGCCAGGATGCTCGCCTCGACCACGGCGCCTCGGCCCACCTTTACGCGATCCCACAGCACGCTCCCGCGCACCTCGGCGCCCTCCGCGATGACCGACCCTTTGCCCACCACCGAGCGGACCACGCGCGCCCGCGGATGGACCCGGGCCTCGGGGTGGATGACCGACCCCCGCCGGATTCCCCGGAACCGTGATGCGAGCAATGACTGGTGTGAGGCGAGGTACAGCGAGGGGCTGCCGAGATCGTACCACGGGCCTCGCAGGCGAACTCCCAGCGGCGGGCGCCCTTCGGCGATGAGCGGCGCGTACAGGTGGCGCACCGTATCGGACGGTCCGGGCGGCAGCCGGTCGAGGAGCGCGGGATCGAGGATATGGACGCCGGTGAACATCGAGACGGTGCCGCGCGCCGGGCGCGGCCGGCCGGCAATGGACTTCACGCGGCCGTCCGGCCCGGTGATCACGGGACTGTAGTGCCGCGGATCGGGGTTCGGGAGGAGGGCCAGGGTCGCGGGCCCGCCCGCCCGCTCGTGGCGGCGGCGCAGGGCGGTGAGATCGAAATCGAAGACCACGTCTCCGTTGAGGAGGAGCAACGTCTCGTCCCCGATCCAGCGACGGACCTTGCGGGGGCCGCCTCCCGTGCCCAGGATGTCGCGCTCGAAGGAATACGAGACGTTCAAGCCGAAGGCACGGCCGTCGCCGAGGGCGGCGCGCACGCCGCGCGGGAGGTAATGGAGGTTGATCATCACCTCCTCCACCCCGTGCGACGCGAGCATCTCGAGCGTCCAGTGCAGGAGCGGGCGGTTGAGGACGGGCAGCACCGGTTTGGCGCGTTCGAGCGTGAGAGGCCGCATCCGGGTGCCGAGGCCCGCGGCCAGGATCATGGCTTTCATCTCTGAGCTGGGGGGTGCCGCGCCGCACTCCCCAGCCCCCCCGCTCGCTCACGGGGGTGAACCCCGCTCGCTCGCCGTCCGTGGCTGTCCATTAGAAGACCATGTCTCCGACACCACCTGACGCGAAGAACAGGGTCGCGTAGGAATCCGCGATGTAATCCGCGCGAGCGCGGCCGAGCGCGCGCGCGGCTTCGTGGATCGTGGCCGCCGGCCCCTCGATCTCCAGGAAGGTCCCGATCGGGGTCTCGTCCACGACGATCTCGACGTCGCGCCAGTGGTACGTCTCCCGATACTTCTGGTACCGGAAGACCTTCCGGTAGCCCAGCGCGGAGAGGATCGCGTGGAAGGCGTCGGCATCCGAGACCTCGATCTCGGTCTCGGACCGGCTCTTCACGCCGTCGCCGCGCTCCTGCCGTGGACCCTTGTAGGTCACGACGGCGCGACCCGCCGCCTGGCGCAGGCGCAGGGCCTGCCCCGCGGCATACAGCGTGGAATGCGCATCGTCGTAGAGGGTGTTGTCCTCCAGGTGCCGCGCCCCTTCGAGCGTCGCGCCCAGGGCCGTGACCGCGCGGCGGGCGGAGTCCGGCCCCTCCATCCGCAGCTTGATCTCGGTCTCGACGGGCGGCGGCACGGAGGGCGGAGGCTCAGGCGGGCTCGACCACCCGCACCTTCATGTCGATCCGATCGTTCGGGTTGTCGCGCGCGTCGCGGGGCGAGCTGACGATCTTGTCCGCGATCTCCATCCCGCGGACGACGCGGCCGAAGGCCGTGTACTCGCGGTCGAGGAACCCCGAGTCCTTCACCACGATGAAGAACTGCGAGCCGGCGCTGTTGGGATCCTGGGCGCGGGCCATCGACACCACGCCGCGCTTGTGGGGGATGTCGTTGAACTCGGCCTTGATCGTGTAGCCGGGACCGCCCGTGCCGTGGCGCGAGCGCGAGCCCTGGGTATCCTTCGTGTTGGGATCGCCGCCCTGGATCATGAAGCCGGGGATGACGCGGTGGAAGGTCGTCCCGTCGTAGAACCCCTTCTTGGCGAGGTCCGTGAAGTTCTTGACGTGGCCGGGAGCCTTGTCGACGAGCAGCTCGATCTCGATCTCGCCGAGCGGGGTCTCGATAATGGCGCGGGGAGCGGCCGGAGACGGCATCAACACCTCCCAACCTATTAGGAGGCTGTCCCATCGTCTCGAGGACAGCCTCCTCGGAACTCTAAACGACGCCTCGCGAGAAAGCCACGGGGCCCTCTGGTATGTTGGCCCTCCACGCCGGCGCGCACTTGGAGGTCCATGTGATCCGTCCGCTTGCCCTTCTCAGCCTGCTCGGCCTGGCTGTGCCCGTCGGCGCCGACGAGATGACGGCGCTCAAGCCCCCGCTCACCAAGGAGCAGGAGCGCGACCGCTTCCACCCGCATCGCGAGGGGATGCCGCCGGAGCCGCGGCTAGCCGGCTACGAGCGCCGCCTGCAGATGGAGAAGGACTCGCTGCTGAAGGGCCTCCGCTTCCGCGCCGTGGGTCCGGAGGTGCAGGGCGGGCGCATCGTGGACATCGAGGCGCCGGCCGCCCATCCGGACGCGTACGTCGTGGCCTTCGCGACCGGCGGCCTCTGGCGCACGGACAACCGGGGCGGGAGCTGGACGCCCCTGTTCGACCGCGAGTCGTGCATCACCATCGGCGACGTGGCCCTGGGCGATCCGGACGGACAGACGATCTACGTCGGCAGTGGCGAGAACAACTCCAGCCGCACTTCGTATGCCGGCACCGGCCTCTTCAAGACGACGGACGGCGGCCGCACCTGGCGCAA
>QHVP01000091.1 GCA_003222295.1 Acidobacteriota bacterium
TTCATGCGCGACTACTACGAGCGCGCCTCCGCCCTGCACCGGATCTCCCGCGCCTTCCTCGTGCGCCATGCCCCCGCCCCGCGCCGGCTCTTCTCCTTCGGCCTGCTGCGGCGGCGGCCGCGGGGGACGTTCGAGATCCGCGACGGGAAGCTCTATCCGCGCGGGGAAGCGGCCGCCCTGGGCAGCGCGCGCCGCCTCCTGGAGGCCTTCGCCATCGCCCAGCGCGAGGGCCCGGAGCTGAGCGAAGAGCTCAAGCTGGACATCCGCGGCAGCCTGCGCCTGGTCGACCGCAGCTTCCGCGAGTCGCGCGAGGCCGGCCGTGGCTTCCTGCGCCTCCTGGCCCACAAGGGGCGCGTCGCCTCCACGCTGCGCGGGATGCACGAGACGGGGCTCCTGGGCCGTTTCCTTCCCGAGTTCGCGCGCGTGACCTTCCTCGTCCAGCACGACTACTACCACCGCTACACCGTCGACGAGCACACCCTGACAGCCATCGATGCGCTGGACCGCGTCGCGGCTTCCCCGGTCGATCCCGGGGGGGCCCGGTTGCGCCAGGTGCTGGACGAGGTCTCCCAGCCCGCCGCCCTCTACCTCGGCCTGCTGATGCACGACATCGGCAAGGGACGTGGAGGGGGCCACGTCCGCAAGGGCGCGCGCGTGGCCGAGCGCGTGTGCGCGCGGCTGGGCGTGGAGGCGGGTCTGGCCGCGGACGTCGTGTTCCTGGTCGACGCGCACCTGGAGATGTCGCACCTCTCCCAGCGCCGCGACCTCAGCGAGCCGGGACTGGTGGAGGCGTTCGCCCGCCGCGTCTCCACCCTCGATCGGCTGAACATGCTCCTGCTCCTCACCTACGCGGACCACTGTGGCGTGGGGCCGGGCGTCTGGAACGAGTGGAAGGGCGCCCTGCTCTGGGACCTCTACGAGCGGACGCGCGCGCACCTGACGCCCGCGTCGAGCCGGCCCGAAGCCTCCGCGGACGGGGCGCGCGAGAGGGCGCTGCGCCAGCTCGAAGCGGAGTTCCCGCCCAGCGAAGTGGAGCGGCACTTCGCGCTCCTGCCCGAGCGCTACCTGCGCGTCACCGATGCCGCGGACATGGTGCGCCACTTCCGCCTGGTCCAGCATCTCGGCGCGCACCCGCTGGTGGCGGAGTGGCACGCCGCCGGGCATGCCACGGACGTCGTCGTGGCCACCCGCGACCATCCCGGCCTGTTCGCCCAGCTCGCGGGGACGCTCACCGCGCAGCGCCTCGACATCCTGAGCGTCGACGCCTACACGCGGGAGGACGGGATCGCCCTGGACATCTTCAAGGTGCGAGAGGTCCACGAGCACGGACCCGTCCCCGCCTCCCGCCAAGAAGGCATCGAGGCCGCCCTGCGCTCGGCCGTGGAAGGCGGACACGACGTGGCGGCGGCGGTGGAGAGGCGGCGCGGCGCCATCCGGCGGCGCTCGAAGCGGCCCCTGGTCCGGCCGCGCGTCGCCTTCGACGCGGCCGCTTCCGCGACCAGCACCGTCGTCGAGGTGCGCGCGGAGGACGAGCCTGGCCTCGCCTTCCGCATCGCCCGCGTGCTCAGCACGCACGGCCTCGACATCGCGCTTGCGAAGATCGCAACCGAGAAGAGCCATGCCCTCGACGTCTTCTACGTGAACGGCCCCGGGGGCGGGAAGCTCGACGCGGAAGAGTGCCTGCGGGTGGAGGCGGCCCTCCTGGCCGCCCTGGATCCGCGGAGGGTCTCACCGTCGTGAAGGAGAACGGATGAAGAAGATCGAAGCCGTGGTCCGGCCGCATCTGCTGGAAGCGGTCAAGAACGCGCTCCAGGAAGTGGGCGTGGTCGGAATGACCATCAGCGAGGTCAAGGGATACGGCCGCCAGAAAGGACACGCGGAGACCTACCGGGGCAGCGAATACAAGGTCGAGCTGGTGCCGAAAGTGAAGATCTAGGTCGCGCTGCCGGAGCAGATGGTGGAGTCCGCCATGGACGCCGTCCTGAAGACGGCCAAGACGGGAAAGTTCGGCGACGGAAAGGTCTTCGTGACCTCGCTCGAAGACGTGGTCCGCATTCGGACCGGCGAGCACGGCGAGCAGGCGCTGTGATCAACAGAAAGGAAGTTCGATGATGACCTCGAGACGACGTTTGTTCGTGAGCTTCGGGATAGGCGCGGTGCTGATGGTCGGGGTCACGGCCCTGCGATTCGTGGCCCACGCCCAGGAGCCCGCCCCCGCCTCCGCGCCCGCCGCGGCCGCGCCCGCCGCGCCCGTGCCCGATCCCACCGGCGACAACACGGGCACCGCCGCCGACGTCCCGGTCAAGGACGCCAAGGCCCCGGCCATCGCCGAGGTGATGGCGGCCGTGGGCCACAACAAGATCGCCGTCAACATCGTGTGGACGCTGATCACCGGCTTCCTGGTCATGTTCATGCAGGCGGGATTCGCGCTGGTGGAGACGGGGTTCTGCCGGGCCAAGAACGCGGCCCACACCATGGCCATGAACTTCATGATCTACCCCATCGGCCTGCTGGGCTACTGGATCTGCGGCTTCGCCCTGCAGTTCGGGGGCGTGGGCGCCGTCGCCGCCCTGGGCGGGACCGCTCCCCTCAACAGCGAATTCGCGGTGACGCTCTTCGGCCATCCCTTCGGCCTCTTCGGCACCAAGGGATTCTTCCTCGGCCCGGACGTCTACGACGTCGGCGTGTTCGCGCTGTTCCTCTTCCAGATGGTCTTCATGGACACCACCTGCACCATCCCGACGGGGGCGATGGCCGAGCGCTGGAAGTGGTCGTCGTTCCTGGTCTACGGGTTCTTCATCTCGATGTTCGTCTACCCGATCTTCGGCAACTGGGTCTGGGGCGGCGGCTGGCTCGCCCAGCTCGGCTCCAACTTCGGCCTGGGCCACGGGCACGTGGACTTCGCCGGCTCCTCGGTCGTGCACATGGTCGGAGGGCAAGGACGGCAAGCCAGTGGCGATCCCCGGCCATCACATCCCGATGGCCCTGCTGGGGACGTTCATCCTGGCCTTCGGGTGGTTCGGCTTCAATCCCGGCTCGACGCTGGCCGGCGGCGATCTGCGCATCGCGGTGGTGGCCACCAACACCATGCTGGCCTCGGCGGGCGGCGCACTGGCCGCGATGATCTACATGATGGCCCGCTTCGGAAAGCCGGACCCGAGCATGATGGCCAACGGCATGCTCGCGGGGCTGGTGGCCATCACCGCCCCCTGCGCCTTCGTCACCGCCCCCGTCTCCGTCCTCATCGGCGTCATCTCGGGCGTCCTCGTGTGCTGGTCGGTCTTCTTCGTCGAGGGGACGCTCAAGATCGACGACCCGGTGGGTGCGATCTCCGTGCACGGCGTCAACGGCGCCTGGGGCGTGCTGTCGCTCGGCCTGTTCGCCGACGGCGTTTACGGCGACGGCTGGAATGGAGTGCCGGGCAAGGTGACGGGCCTGTTCTACGGCGCGCCCAAGCAGTTCCTGGCCGAGTGCATCGGCACCTTGACCTGCTGCGCGTTCGTCTTCGTCTCGATGTACGCGTTCTTCAAGCTGGTGGACGTGATCATCGGGAACCGCGTCTCCGCCGAGGTGGAGATCGCGGGCCTGGACATGCCCGAGGTGGGCGCACTGGCCTATCCCGAGTTCGTGCTTTCGTCGGGCGGAGTCGGATCGGTCGTCCCGGCGCCCGCTCCGCTGCCTGCGCCCGCGGGGGCGCCCGCGGTCGCACGCGTCTCCGTGACGACGTAGGGACAAGAGTCCGGCGGCGCGCCGTTGCCGCGGCGCGCCGCCCTGATGTCAATGCCGAAACGATTGGAGATTCAAGTATGCCATCGCCGAGCCGCTCGTTCACGAGGTCCCGGGTCCTTCCCCTGGTCGCCCTGGCCGTCCTGGCCGCCGCTCCCGCGCGGGCGGCGGACACGGTCACCGCTCCCGCTCCGGAGGCCACCCCCGCTCCCGAGGCGACCGCTGCTCCGGAGGAGAAAGCGCCCCCCAAGCCCGCCCCGATCGAGGTGACGAGCTTCGTCGACACCTACTACGGGTACTTCTTCAACAAGCCGACGGGGAATGTCCCCCTGCGCAACTTCGACACCAAGCACAACACGTTCAGCCTCGGGCTGGTCGAGGTCGCCGCGGAGCAGAAGGTCACCACCGCCAACCGCCTGGGGTTCAGGCTGGACCTGGAGGCCGGTCCCACGGCCGAGCTCGTGAACGCCTTCGAGCCCGGTGGGCTGGAGTTCCTCAAGAACGTCGAGCAGGCTTATGGCAGCTACCTGTTCGGCAACAAACTGCAGGTGGACGTGGGCAAGTTCGTCACCTCCCACGGAGCCGAAGTCATCGAGACCAAGGACAACTGGAACTATTCGCGCTCGCTGCTCTTCGCGCTGGCCATTCCGTACTATCACGCCGGCATCCGCGCCACCGTGCCCTTCAACGACAAGGTCACGCTGGGCGGAATGGTCGTGAACGGGTGGAACAACGTCGTGGACAACAACTCCGGAAAGAGCTGGTGCGTCGACCTGACCCTCAAGCCGACGTCGAAGCTCACGCTCGTCCAGAATGTCATGGGAGGACCCGAGCAGAAAGACAACACCCACGACAAGCGCTTCCTCTCCGACACCGTCCTCACCGTGAACGCTACCGACAAAGTCAGCCTGATGGCCAACTACGATTACGGGACAGACCGCGTGGCGGGGCTGGACGTCAAGTGGCACGGCATCGCCGCCTACGCTAGGGTCCAGGCCACACCGTACTGGGCCATCGCTCCGCGGTTCGAATGGTTCGACGACCGCGACGGCTTCGCGACCGGGATCGCGCAGAAGGTGAAGGAGTTCACGATCACCAGCGAGCAAAAGCTCGGAGGCAAGCTGCTGACCCGTCTCGAATACCGCCGCGACTTCTCGGATCAGCCGTTCTTCACCTCGAAGTCCGGGGGCCCGAAGAAGAGCCAGGACAACATCACGCTCGGCCTCGTCTACATCTTCACGCGCAGCTTCTGAGCGATCGAAGTCGGTCGCCGGCGGAACCGATGGGACGCGGGGTAACAGCGTCCGAGTGAGGACGCCGCGCAGGTTCCCTTGTTTGAGCGCGGGGGTGGGGGGTCCCCCGCGCCACATTCAATGAGGTGATGCGCGGCGCCCGCAGCGAGGGCGCGCACCCCGCGTTCCTTATCGCCGGCGACCGTCGTCGGGGCGTGGATCAGTCGAGGAAGAACTTGAGATAGGGCCCGCCCGCGGCCTCGCGCTGGATGAGCAGCGCGAGCTCGCGGGCGTGGTAGTCACCCCACATCGCCGACTCGCCGCACGGGATCTTCCGGCCTGGAGGCACGTGGTCCCAGCCGTTGGGGCGGTGGTACACGGTGTGCAGCAGGAGCCCCTCGTGGGCGGGGTCGGTCGAGAGGTAGGGCTCGGCGAAGAGTGTCCACGGGCTCGTGATCGTTGAAGGGCTCGGAGCCGCGCGTCAGGTAGTCGCCGAGGTGGACGAGGCCCGGCGCGCCCGTGTCCCAGTACGGCACTCCGTCCGTCGGCGTGTTCGCGACGAAGAAGTCCGCGGTGGCAGTGGCCACCTCGAGGAAGCGCTCGATCGTGCGCGCCTTGTCCCCGAACCCTTCGAACGCCGTCTCGGGTAGCGCGGACACGAACTCGAGCTGCTCGGCATACCCGCACAGGATCCAGGCCAGGCCGCGCGTCCAGGTCGTGAAGGGCGAGTAGCCCTGCTGGCTGCTCGGGCAGCGATAGGCGCCGTCGCTCACGTTGAAGATCGACTCGTGGGCCACGCGCCCGCGCACGTCGTAGGCGTCGCGGCCTTGGCCGAAGTAGACACTGAAGCGCGCGGTGGCCTCCGCGTGCTGGAGCA
The DNA here is from genome assembly GCA_003222295.1 of Acidobacteriota bacterium. Classification (GTDB taxonomy): domain Bacteria; phylum Acidobacteriota; class Vicinamibacteria; order Fen-336; family Fen-336; genus AA29. The sequence goes on from QHVP01000091.1 coordinate 5,836, forward strand.
GGCGGCCGAGGAGCGACACCGGCCGGTCGCCCTCCGCCATCAGCACGTGCCCGAGCTGATGGGCGACGGCCAGCGCGCGCATCGAGCGGATGGTGTCCGCGAAGAGGGAATGGGGGCCGTTGAAGGAGCAGACGTAGCCGAGGTCCGGGCCGAGCCGCGTCCACCGCGCCGCCTGCACCGCGCCGCTCACCTTGACCGCGACCTCGTAGAACCGGCTCTGCCACGGCTCTTCCGGGATCCGGCCCTCCCGCATCAGGCGCAGGAGGTTGCCGTAGGTGCTGACGTTGTTGAAGCCGTGGTCGTGGACGCCGACGTGCGTGAGGTGCGAGGCCATCCGTTGCACGGTCGCGTCCCGTCCGATCTTCAGGAAGCGCTCGTCGCCCGTGGCGTCGAACTGCAGGATGGCGGCGCCGAACTGGAAACCCTGCGTCCACTCCGTCCAGCCGCGGCTCGTGTACTCGCCGCGGACGGTGAAGACGGGGGTGCCGGCGTCCGCGTTCCACCGCCGCTGGAGCCGGTCGATCTTGGCCGCGGAGAGGTCGAACAGGCGGCGGACGGCGGGCAGCAGGGACTGGGCGGTGAGGGCAAGGTCGGTCTCGAGCACCTGTGGTCAGAGCCTTTCGATGTGGAGCCCGCCGTCGACGTTGATGACCTCGCCGGTGGAGAACGGGAGGCTCCCCTTGAGGAGCGCGGACACGGCCAGCCCCACGTCCTCCGCCGTGCCCCAGCGGCCCTGGGGGATCGCTCCCTCCGCGATCATGCGGTCGTACTTCTCCTTGACGGCCGCGGTCATGTCGGTGGCCATGATCCCCGGCCGCAGCTCGTAGACCTGCGCACCCTCTCCGGCCAGCCGGGCCGCCCACAGCTTGGCGGCCATGGCCAGGCCCGCCTTCGACACGCAGTAGTCGCCGCGATTGACGGAGGCGCGCGCGGCGGAGGCGGAGGACACGAACACCAGCTTGTAGCCGCCGGGCAGGCGCGACTCGCCCCGGTGATCCAGCCAGTGACGCGCGACGAGCTGGGAGAGGAAGTAGGGCCCCTTGAGGTTGACGGCAATCAGCTCGTCGAAGCTGGCCTCCGTGGCCTCCAGGATGTCGGCGCGCACGCGCGGTGCGATCCCGGCGTTGTTAACGAGCGCGTCGATGCGGCCGAGCGCGGCCAGCGTCTCGTCAAGGATCCGGCGGCGGTCCTCCGCGCGCGCCACGTCGCCCGCGACGAGCGCGAACTTCTGGCCGGCGCGCGTCGCGATCTTGCGGCAGGCCGCCTCCGTCTCCTCCGCGGCCGCCCGCCTGGTTCCGTAATGGATGGCGATGTCCAGGCCATCGCGGCTCAGCGCCTCCGCGATCCCGCGTCCCAGGCCGCGGCTGGCTCCGGTCACGAGGGCGGCCGCGGATGGCGGCGAGGCGGGACTCATGGCGGGGGATTGAAGCACAGGAGGGGGTAAACTGCACTGCGCTCTTCGAGGCGCAAGAGGAATCCAGATGAGCAGATCAGGAATCATCCGCAGCGCCGTCGTGGTCGCTGTCCTCGTGGGTGGCGCGGCCATCGTGGTCGCCGCCGCCGACGGCAAGAAAGGCGTCCAGCTCGTCGTCAAGGAAGGGGACCGCCGCGTGGACGTCCTCGTGGACGGCCAGCCCTTCACGTCCTACATCTGGCCGACTACGCTGAAGAAGCCCGTGCTCTACCCTCTGCGCACCTCGGCGGGCACCGTGGTCACGCGCGGTTTCCCGCTCGAGCCGCGGCCGGGCGAGCGCGTCGACCATCCGCACCACGTCGGCCTCTGGCTCAACCACGGCGACGTCAACGGCTTCGATTTCTGGAACAACTCCGAGGCCATCCCGGCCAAGGACGCGGCCAAGTACGGGACCATCGTCCATCGCGCCATCAAGAGCGCGAAGAGCGGCGCCGACAAGGGCGAGCTCCAGGTGACGGAGGACTGGACCGATCGACCGTATCACGACCCTGACCGCGCTCGACCAGAAGGTGACGTTCCGCGACAGCAAGGAGGGCATGATCGGCATGCGCGTGGCGCGTGAGCTCGAGCAGCCTTCGGACAAGGCGGAGATCTTCACCGACGCCACCGGCAAGGCCACGGCGGTGGCCAAGCTCGACAACACGGGCGTGACCGGCCGCTACACGAGCAGCGAGGGCAAGACCGGCGACGCGGTGTGGGCCACGCGCGCGCCATGGACCATGCTCTCGGGGACGATCGGCAAAGAGCCGATCACGCTCGCCATCCTCGATCACCCGAAGAACCCGACCCATCCCACTTATTGGCACGCCCGCGGCTACGGTCTCTTCGCCGCGAACCCGTTCGGGGCCAAGGCCTACACCGACGGCAAGGTGGAGACGAACTTCGCGCTGGAGCCCGGGCAGTCGGTGACGCTCAAGCACCGCGTGCTGATCCTCTCCGGCCCCACAACCGCGGACCAGGTCGGCGCGCAGTATCAGCGCTACGTCGACGAGG
>QHVP01000583.1 GCA_003222295.1 Acidobacteriota bacterium
ACACCACGACGACGTACTCGTCGCGCGGCCCCACGGCCCTCGACCTCGTGGCCAAGCCCGACCTCGTCGCTCCGGGCAACCGCATCGTGTCCCTGCGCGCGGCCGGTTCGTACCAGGACACGCTCTTCCCGGACCGGCGCGTCGCCGCGGACCCCAGCGCGCCCGAGGTGGCCGAGTACTTCGAGATGTCCGGCACGAGCATGGCCTCCCCGATCGTCGCGGGCACGGTCGCGTTGATGCTCGAGCAGGACCCTTCGCTCAACCCGGGCACGATCAAGGCCCGGCTGATGCTTTCGGCGCGGAAGCCGGCCGTCGGCGATCCGCTCGTGACCGGGTCCGGGTCCCTCGACATCCTGGCCGCTCTGCGTGCCACCGGATCCGTGGTCGATGCGCCGTCCCCGATGGCCGTCGTCGACCAGGCGACCGGCCTCATCGGGTTCGAGAACACGGCGATCCTCTGGGGCAACGAGTCGTTCTCACTGATGACCCTGTGGCCGGGCTCGGTGATCTGGACCGACCCGACGGCCTACTACCAGACGGTCGTGTGGACGGCGGGCGAGCTCTGGCCCAGCAACGAGCTCTGGCCCACGGGCGAGACCTGGCCCGAGAGCGAGTTCTGGCCCGAGAACCTGCTGTGGCCGGATAACCCCCAGGCCTGGTCGGCGGTCCGGAATACGGAGGACGGCTTGCCCATCGAGATCGCCCCCCTGTCCCTCGGATTCCAGGACCCGTAGTCCGCAAGCCCGAGAGCTACCAGTGATCGCGACCGAATACCCCTTCTGATTCGAGGCGCACAGTGGCACTACCCGCGATTCCGACGTTCGGCGCCGACGCGACCAGCCGGTCGATGGGCGCCACGGACAGGCGACGCGTCGCCCTCGTCGCCTGCGCCGACAGCTCGACGCAGAAGAGCGCGGCCCGGTGGCTCACCAGTACCGGGTTCGAGGTGGTCACCGCGACCGGTGCCGCCTCCGCCATCGATCAGTTCGGCCGCCACCGCCCGGTCATCGTCCTCACCGACATGACGCTCCGCAACGAGCGCGGCCGCAGCCTCTGCGAGGTCCTCGGCCAACAGGCCCCCTGGTCGCGCGTCCCCATCCTCGCCCTCTGCTCCGGACAGCGCGAGGCCAAGGCCGCCCTCGAAGCGGGCGCGACCGACCTGCTGCAGCGCCCCTTCGACTGGCATGTCGGCTCCGTCCGCGCCGAGCGCCTCGTGCGCCTGGCCGAGACCGCGGGCGAGCTCGACGGCCTGCGGGCAGAGATGGGACGGCTCCGCAAGAACGTCGAAGAAGAGCGGCAGGAGCGCGGGGTCCGGGATCACTTCGATGCCCTCACCGGCCTGCCGGACGGGGAGCGGCTCGAGCACGCGCTGGAGAGCGCCCTCGTCACCGCCTCCGAGACGAGCCAGGTCGCGGTGGCGCTGTTCGACATCGAGCATCTGGTCGTGGTGAACAGCCGGCTCGGCCGCGCCCGCGCGAACTCGGTCCTGCAGCAGGTGGCGCAGCGCCTCGTGGCCGGCCTGCGCTCCGAAGAGGTCTTGCGCTCCGCGGCGGGGCCGTCGATGTCGATGGCCGCGCGCGTGGGCGCCGGCCTCTTCGCGGCGATGCTGACCGGCCTGCCCGGCTGGCAGGACGCCAAGACCACCGTCCGCCTCCTTCTCGATCGCCTCTCCGGCCGCTACTTCGCGGGTGACGAGGAGATCGTGCTGTCGACGAGCGTCGGGGTGGCCCTCGCTCCCGCCGACGGCAACACTGCGGAGGCCCTCATCCAGAAGGCGGAGCTGGCGGCGGCGGAGGCGGTGGAGAACGGCGGCGCCATCCGCTTCTACGGCCAGTCTTCGCGCCGCGTGAACGAGCGCAGCCGCGCCATCACGCGCCTGCTGACCACCGCGCTCGCTCGCGGCGAGCTCCAGGTCCACTACCAGCCGATGGTCGAGGGTCCCTCGCGTCAGATCTGCGCCGCGGAGGCGCTGTTGCGCTGGGAGTCGGCCGAGCTGGGCACGATCACGCCTTCGGAGTTCGTCCCCCTGGCCGAAGAGCTCGGCCTCATGGTGCCGATCGGAAGCTGGGTCCTGCGCACGGCCTGCCAGCAGGTCCGCAGCTGGATGGACGCCGGGCTTCCGCCCGCGCGCATCGCCGTCAACGTCTCGCTCTGCCAGCTCGTCCGTGGCGACCTCGCCCAGGTCGTCCGTGACTGCCTCGACGAGACGGGGATCGAGCCGCTCCTCCTCGAGCTGGAGCTGAGCGAGCGCGGCGTGCTGCGCAGCGACCCCGACATCCTGCGCCAGCTGCACGCCATCCGCGAGATGGGCGTCCGCCTCGCCATCGACGACTTCGGTACCGGAAACTCGGCCGTCGTCTACCTCAAGCAGTTCCCGATCGACGTGCTCAAGATCGACCAGTCGTTCGTGCGAGGAGTGGCCCACTCCTCGGAGGACGCCGCCATCACCAGCGCCACCATCGCCATGGCCCGCCAACTGGGCCTGCGCGTGGTGGCGGAAGGGGTCGAGGAGCAGAGCCAGATGGACTTCCTACATCGCAACGGATGCAGCGAATACCAGGGGTTCCTCTTCTCGCCCGCGGTCCCCGCGGACATGTTCGCCGAGCTGCTTCGGCGCGGCATCGGTCCGATCCTCGCGTCATGACGTCCATGAAGAGCGGAAACATGAAACTGATCAAGATTTCGAGCCGCGTGCTCGCAACGTTGTCCCTCTCGATCCTGGCCCTGCCCGCCCCCGCGATGGCGGCGCCGACGCGCCCCATCCGCTTCGACCGGCTCTCCCTCGAGCAGGGCCTCTCCCAGTCCGCGGTCATGGACGTCCTCCAGGACGCCCGCGGCTACGTCTGGCTGGCGACGGAGGACGGCCTCAACCGCTACGACGGCACCGGCTTCAAGGTCTACAAGCACGACGCCGCCGATGCAAGCTCACTTCCCGACAGCTTCGTGTGGGACGTGGAAGAGGACAGCGCGGGCCTCCTGTGGATCGGCACCCGCAACGGTCTGGCCTCCTGGGATCCCGGCACCGACCGCATCGTCCGCCAGGACAGCATCGGCGGCCGGCACATCCGCGCCTTGCGCCATTCGAAGAAGGACAACGTCCTCTGGATCGGGACGCGCGATTCGGGTGTCCTCCGCTACGACCTGGCCACGCGCCAGCTCAAGCCGTTCGCGCACGAGGCCGGCAATCCGGCGAGTCTCCTGGACGACCGCGTCTACGCGCTTTTCGTCGATGCCCAGAACCGGCTCTGGGTGGGCACGGAAGGCGGGCTCGATCGCCTCGACGCGGACGGCAAGGGCTTCACGCACTTCGTGCCCAGCGCGGCGGATCCGGCCAGCCTTGGCGACGCCAAGGTGCGGGCCCTCGCCGCCGACAGCACGGGCGCCCTCTGGGTGGGCACCTCGGGCGGCGGCCTGGACCGCTTGGACGTCGAGAGCGGGCGGTTCGAGCACTTCCGTCACGATCCCGCCGAGCCCACGAGCCTGGCCCACGATCAGGTCCGCGCCATCCTCCAGGACGCCGACGGTCGGCTCTGGGTCGGCACCAGCGGGGGCCTGGACCTGCTCGATGCCACGCATGGCACGTTCGCGCACTACGGCCAGGACCCGCGCAACCCCACCAGCCTCGCCGACGAGCACGTCCTCTCCCTGGCCCAGGACCGCGGTGGCGTTTTGTGGGTCGGGACGCGGATGGGCGGCGTGCACAAGTGGAACCCGCTGAGCTGGCAGTTCGGGCACGTCGCGCCCGAGCCGGACAACGCGAAGGGCCTCGGCAACGGCGTGGTGACCTCCTTCTCCGAGGACCGCGCGGGCCGGCTCTGGGTCGGCACCTACGGCGCGGGGCTGTACGAGATGGACCGCCTGAGCGGCGAGATGACGGCCTACCGCCACGACCCGACGAGCAAGCACAGCCTGGACAGCGATGACGTGATGGCGCTACTCCACGACCACCGCGGCGACCTCTGGATCGGGACCCAGAGCGCCGGCCTGGTGCGGCTGAGCGCGGCCATCGGCTCCATCAAGTCCTACCGCAACGACCCCAAGAACCCGCAGAGCCTCAGCGCCAACGGTGTGACGACGATCTTCGAGGATCGCGACGGCCGGCTCTGGCTCGGCACGTACGCCGGCGGTCTCGACCGGTTCGACCCCGAGACGGGGCGCTTCACCCACTTCCGCTACGATCCGAAGAACCCGGCGAGCCTCAGCGGCGACCGCATCGCGGCCATGGCCGAGGCGGCGGACGGGCGGATCTGGGTCGCCACCATGGAGAAGGGCCTGAACCTTCTCGATCCGAAGAGCGGCCGCTTCGAGCGCTTCGAGCATCTCACGGGCGACCCCCGCAGCCTTCCATCCGACGCCGTGCACTCGCTCTACGTGGACGCCGCGGGCAGCCTCTGGGTCGGCACCCACAGCGGGCTCAGCCACCTGCATGCCGACGGCAAGTCCTTCGAGACCTTCGGGACGCGCAACGGCCTGGCCAGCGACGTCGTCTACGCCATCCGTAACGACCGGCAGGGCCGGCTCTGGCTGAGCACCAACAACGGCCTGAGCTGCTTCGACCCGCGCAGCGGCCAGTTCGTGAACTACGGCGTCAGCGACGGCCTCCAGTCCGGCGAGTTCAACCTCGGCGCCTCGTACCAGAGCACGAGCGGCGAGCTGTTCTTCGGCGGCATCAACGGCTTCAACGCGTTCGTGCCCGATCGCCTCCGCCACGCCTCCCAGGCTCCGCCGGTCGTGCTCACCGCGGTGAACGTGGGACACCGTCCGGTGGCCGGGCCCGCCGACCAGACGCAGCGCATCCGCCTCGGGTTCCGCGACAAGGTGCTCGGACTCGAGTTCGCGGCCCTCGACTACACCGCCCCCGATCGCAACCGCTTCTCGTACAAGCTCGAGGGATTCGATCCGGACTGGGTCCCCCTCAGCGGCCGGCGGGCGGCGACCTACACGAACCTCAACGCCGGCCACTACACGTTCCGCCTGCGCGGCGCCAACAGCGACGGGCGCTGGAACGACCAGGGCCTCGCCGTCGCCGTCGACGTGGCGGCGCCACCGTGGGCCACGCCCTGGGCCTTCACCGGCTACTCCGTGTTCCTGGTGGGCGCGATGCTCGGCATGGCGCGCATCCAGCAGCGGAAGTTCGACCGCGAGGCGGAGTACGCCCGCGTCCTCGAGTTCCGTGTCCAGGAGCGCACGCGCGAGTTGTCCGAGCGCCAGCGCGAGCTGGAGAAGGCGAACCACGACCTGGCCCAGGCCAGCATCACGGACTCGCTCACCGGGCTGGCCAACCGCCGGTTCCTGACCGAGTACATCGAGAAGGAGGTCGCGCTCCTCCACCGCCGCTACAACCGGCTGGCGGACGGCCCGATCACGCCGGACCTCCTCGACCTGGCCTTCGTGATGATCGACCTCGACCACTTCAAGACCATCAACGATTCAGCGGGCCACGCCGCGGGCGATGCGGTCCTCCGGCAGCTCCGTGACCTCCTCAAGGCGGCCAGCCGCAGCTCCGACATCATCGTGCGCTGGGGTGGTGACGAGTTCCTGCTCGTCGCCCGCGACCTCAGCGGCGACGGCCTGGTCGAGCTGGCGGAGCGGATCCGCTCTCGCGTCGCCTCTCACGTCTTCGAGATCGGCGAGGGCCGCGTGGTGCGGACGACGTGCTCCGTCGGTTTCGCCTGCTATCCGTTCTTCCGCGAGCAGCTCGACGCCATGAGCTGGGAGCAGGTGATCAGCGTCGCCGACCGCGCCCTCTACGTGGCCAAGGCCAGCGGCCGCAACGCGTGGGTGGGCTTCCACCCCGGCCTGACCGCGCTTCCGATCCAGGGCCTGTTCAGCGCCATCTGTCACGGCACGCAGCAGCTGGTCCGCGAGGGCACGCTGCGCGTGACGAGCTCGCTCACCGGGCTCCGCAACCTCGTCTGGGAGCCGCCGGCGGAGCAGGAGAAGGTCGGCTAGCCGCAGCGACGAAGCCCGGCGACCTACGGCGTGAGCAGGTCTCCTGCTCACGCCGTTCGTGTTTGCCCCCGCGCCTCCGCCGACGGAAGATTCGCGACGCCCATGTTCATCGGCCACTTCGCCGTGGCGTTCGCGGCCAAGCGCGTGGAGGCGAGCGTCTCGCTGGGAACGTACTTCGCGGCGGCGCAGTTTCCGGACATCCTCTGGCCGTACTTCCTGCTGGCCGGCGTCGAGCACGTCACGATCGCCCCCGGCGACACCGCGTTCACGCCGCTGCGGTTCGACTCCTATCCGATCTCGCACAGCCTCCTGACCGTGATCGCATGGGGCGCGCTGCTGGGCCTGCGCTGGTGGCGGAAGCGGAGGCTTCGCGCCGCGGTGACGATCGCGCTTCTCGTGGTCAGCCACTGGGTCCTCGACTTCGTCACCCACCGGCCGGACATGCCGCTGACGCCTTGGAGCCCGGTCAAGCTGGGGCTGGATCTCTGGAACTCCGTCCTCGGAACGCTCGGGATCGAGAGCGCGATGTTCGTGGGCGGCGTGTGGCTCTACCTGTCGCACACGCGGGCGCGCGACGGCGTGGGCCGTTACGGGCTCGCGGCGCTGGTCGCGCTACTGGCCGTGATCTACGTGGCGGCAGCGTTCGGTCCTGTCGCGCCCAGCGCGCGCGCCGTCGCGCTCAGCGCGATACCCATGCCGCTGCTCGCGCTATGGGCGGCGTGGGCGGACCGCCACCGGGTTTGAACGGTACAGCTGGTACCTGCGCGTTGTATCCATCGCGTGGCGCAGGCTAGGATCGGTGGACATGGCCGACATCGAGTTCCGCACCGCCACCGCACGCAGCATCACGCAAGTCAAGTCCGCGCTCGAAGTGGAGATCAAGAGCCGCCTGCCGGGCGAGCGCATCAAGAAGTTCTGGGAGGGCGACGTCTTCCGGCTCGTCGGAATGGGCGCCGACGGGCGGATCGAGGTGGTCGACGGGGAAATCCGTGCCCACGCCACCCTCAAGCCGCCGCTCTCGCTCATGAGAGGCCGGGTCGAGCAGGGCCTACGCGAGACGGTGGCGGCGGCGGCCGGCCCGACGCCAGATCGTTCTCCCGTGGCCCCGGCCGCGGAAGTCGCGGCCGGGCCGCCCATTGGCTCGGGGGCCGCTGAGCCAGTCATCGCGCTCGACCAGCTCGACGAGCTGCGGTCCGCGGTCGAGGGCGTGGTGCTCGACGGCGCACAGGCGCATGACGAGTTCCTGACCAACTTCGGGCACATCCACCAGTGGCGACCGAAGCTGGTGGTGAAGCCGACGTCCGTCAAGGACGTGGGGCAGGCCCTGGTCTTCGCACGGCGCCACGGCCTCAGCGTCTCCACACGCGGGGCCGCCCATTCGCAGTCGGAGCTCGCCATCAGCCAGGGAGGGATGCTGCTGGACATGAAGTCCATGAACCGCGTCCTGGCCCTGGACGAGAAAGCACGGACGATCACCGTCGAGGCGGGTGCCATCTGGCGCGACGTCGTGGCCCGTACGTACGGGAAGGGCCTCATGCCCCCGGTCCTCACGAACAACCTTTCGGTGACCGTGGGCGGCACGCTCTCCATCGCCGGTATCGGCGTGGCGTCCTTCAGGCACGGCGCCCAGGCGGACAACGTCGAGTCGCTGGAGGTGGCGACGGTGAACGGCGATGTCCACCGCTGCTCGCGCACCGAGAAAACGGAGCTGTTCTGGGGCGTGCTCTCCGGCCTGGGCCAGATCGGCCTGATCCTCACCGCCACCCTGCGCCTGCGCCGCGTGAAGGCGATGACGCGGACGTACTACCTGCTTTACGACCGCCTCGACCGCTTCCTCGAGGACGCGCGGCACGCCATGGACTCCGGGCGCTGGGACTACCTGGAGTCGTGGTGCGCGCCCTGCCCGCAGGGACTCAAGTGGGTGGGCGGCGTCCGTCAGCCGTTCGCGCGGTGGTTCTATCCGTTCCACCTGACCGTCGAGTTCGACGCCGGCTCCCCGCCCGACGACGCGCGCCTGCTCGAGGGCCTCCAGCCCTACGACAACCTGCTGACCGACGACCTGCCCACGCACGAATTCGCGAACCGCCTGGTGCCGGTCTTCGACGTCTGGCGCAAGCTCGGCACCTGGGAGCACCTGCACCCGTGGATGGAGGTCGTGCTCCCGTGGTCGTCCGCGGCCGAGTTCATGGACATGGTGATGCCCGACCTTTCACCCGGCGTCCAAGTCGGCGGGCATTGCCTGCTGTGGCCCGCACGGGCCTCGGTGAGCGAGGTCCCGCTGTTCATGCATCCCGACGAGGAGTACCTGGTCGGCTTCGGCATCCTCCCTGCCGTGCCTCCCAGGTTCTGGGAACAGGTCCGGCCACGGCTGCAAGCGGCGAGCGAGCTGTCGATGGCCATGGGCGGCAAGCGCTATCTCTCGGGCTTCATCGATTTCACGGCCGAGCAGTGGCGGGAGCATTTCGGCCCCCGGTGGGAAGGATTCGCCGCGCTGAAGAGGGCGTACGACCCCGAAGGTCGTCTCAACCCGGGGTTCGTCGCCTTCGACTAGCCGGGGTCAGCGCAGTCATCGCGGGGTTTCGTAGATGCGGCCGCGGTCGTCGTACCGGTGGTCGATCGTGCACCAACCGGAGCGGCCTTCGTGGCGGTGGCGGCCGTCGGGCTGGTAGTCGTACGCGTCGAAGGGGTACTGGGCATAGGAACGTCCGTCACGGCCGTAGGAGCCGCCGTCCCGGCCGTAGGAGCCATCGCGCCCGTAATACCCGCCGTCGCGCGAGCCGTCGCGGTCGCGCGACCGCCCGCGATGCCCGCTCGCGTATCCGTAGGCTTCATACCCGTCGCGGTATCCCTGCAGGTAACCCTGGCGGTAGCCGCGGACGTATTCGTATCGGGACCCATAGGACGACCGGTAGCCATGGTCGCCGTCGCGGTACTTCCGGTCGTGCGTGGGCTCGTAGCTCTCGCGATGGTCGCCGTCCGTCCGGCCGTGCTTCAACCCGTCCTCGTAGCCTTTATCGAAGCCAACGCGGCCCGAGTACGCCTCGTATCGCGAATCACGGCTGCGCCCCCCACGCTCGAAGATGTCACCCGCTTCGACCGGAGAGGGGCCGGCGAGCGCAAGCCCCATCAGGGCGGCCACTCCCGGCATCCAGTTCGCGTTCATCGTGCCTCCTTGGCCCCGAGCCGAGGCACGGGAGCCACTCACGCCGGGTGCAACGGATGTGCCGGTCCCAAGTCATTGACATGGAAGCAACTTCTCGATCGGGCCCGTCCGCGGCAGGGGACACCTGATGTGCTCTCCGACGCATCACCTATACTCGGACGCGGAGCGAGGACGCCTCTCATGCCCAACGGATTCTTCGTCGGCAACGAGCTGGACTCGGCGACGCGAAAGCCCCGCGGCCGGTTGGAGCTCGATCCCACCGACCTGCTCACCCACGGGCTCATCGTCGGGATGACCGGGTCCGGCAAGACCGGTCTTGCCATCGTCCTCATCGAGGAGGCGCTCCGCCAGGGCATTCCCGTGCTCGCCATCGACCCCAAGGGCGACCTCCCCAACCTGCTGTTGCTTTTCGACCGCCTCGACCCCGTCCAGTTCGCCGCCTGGGTCGACCTGGAAGCCGCGCGGCGGCAGGGGCAGACGCCGGAGCAGGCGGGCGCGGAGGCGGCGGCGCAATGGACGAAGGGGCTCGCTTCCTGGGGCCTCTCCGCGGCCGACGTCGCCGATCTCCGACGCCGCTACGAGGCGGTGGTGTACACGCCGGGGTCGCGCGCGGGGGTGCCGCTGGGGATGTTGCAGTCCCTCGACGCGCCGGCCGGCTCGTTCGACGCACAGGAGGAAGACCTCCGCGACGAGATCGCGGGCATCGTGGCCGGGCTCCTCGGCCTGGTCGGCATCGAGGCCGATCCGCTGCGGTCCCGCGAAGCCATCCTGCTCGGGACCCTGATCGAGACGGCGTGGCGCAAGGGCGAGGGCCTGAGCCTGGAGAGGCTCATTCCCGCCGTCGCCGATCCGCCCTTCCAGAAGCTCGGCGCGCTGCCCGTCGAGACCGTCTACCCGCGCCGCGACCGCCAGGCGCTGATGCTGGCCCTCAACAACCTGATCGCGTCGCCCTCGTTCGAGCAGTGGCGCGAAGGCGAGCCGCTCGACATCGAGCGCATGCTGCACGCGGCGGACGGCCGGCCGCGGCTGTCGATCGTCTCCACCTCCCACCTCTCCGACGCGGAGCGGCTGTTCGTGACCGCGCTCGTGCTCGACAAGGTGAAGACGTGGATGCGCCGCCAGGGGGGAACGACGCAGCTCCGCGCGCTCGTCTACATGGACGAGATCTACGGCTATTTCCCGCCCCATCCGGCCAACCCTCCGACCAAGCGGCCGCTGATCACGCTGCTCAAGCAGGCACGGGCCCAGGGTGTGGCCGTCGTGCTGGCCACCCAGAATCCGGTGGACCTCGACTACAAGGGGCTCGCCAACATCGGCGTGTGGCTGGTCGGCAAGCTGCAGACGGCCCAGGACCGCGAGCGTCTCCGGGAAGGGCTGACGGGCGCGGGGATGGCGCCAGCGGTGATCGACACGATGCTCGATGCCACGGGCAAGCGCGTGTTCCTCCTCCACGATGTGCATCGGTCCGCGCCCGTGCTCCTCGAGTCGCGCTGGGCGATGTCGTACCTGCGCGGCCCGCTCACCCGCGAAGAGATCGGACGGCTCATGGCCGACCGCGTGAGCGCGACGCCCGCCGCCCCCGCGCCGGCGTCGGACGCCTCCGCCGCCCCCGTCGCGCCCGCAGGCCTGGCGCAGTCGTTCCTGAAACACTTCGGCGCCGAGGTCGCCGATCCCTGCCTGCTCGTCAAGTACGCGGTGCGCTACAAGGGCATGGAGGAAACCGTCGGCGTGCGCGCCTGGCCCCTCGACGCCGCCTCGGCGGCGGAAGTATTCGACGGCGACGACTTGCCGGTGGACGAGGCCCTGCTCTCCGAAGCGCCTCCGCCGGGCGTTCGCTTCGCCGAGCTCCCCGCCTACCTGAGCGACCGCGGCGCGATGCGTTCGATGGAGAAGGCGATCAAGGACCGGCTTCCCGGCGAGCTGGCGGGCACGGTCTGGACGGACCCGCTGACCAAGGTGACGTCGTTGCTCGGCGAAGACCGCGCCGCCTTCGCCGCGCGCCTGGGCCAGGGCGCGGGCTCGCCTCCGGTGGCCCGGCTGCGCGACCGCCTCGAGCAGAAGAAAGGGGAGCTGGAGGCCCGGCAGCGCGATCTCGAGGGGCGCCGCACCGAGAAGTGGGTGGCCCTCGGCTCCGCCGTGTTGTCGAACATCGGGCTGTTCACCGGACGCAAGCGGACGATCTCCGGCGCGGGGACGGTGGTCTCGAAGAACCGGATGGAGGGCACGGCCGAGGCGCGCGTCGAAGCGCTCGAGACGGAGATCGCGGAGCTCGAGCGGGAGCTCGCCGCGCACGGCTCGGTGGACCCCGCGAGGCTCCAGTCCACGACCGTGGTCCCCACGCGCACGCAGGTGAAGCTCCTCCGGTATGGCCTGGTATGGGTGTATTGAGGCCGCCAGCGTGCCGGCGTGAGATGCCGGCCGCGAACTTCTGACACGCGCGCGCGTATAGGACATCAGGACGTTGCCAAACCCGCACTTCGACGACCTGCGACACCGCTTCGACGCCTTCGCCGCCCGCGTGGGCGAGCGGGCCCGGCCGAGGGCCCGGCCCGGCGCCGGCCCTCCCGGCGCCCTCTCCGACGACTACTGGGCGAACGTCCAGGACCTCTTCACGCGCGACGTCTCGGCGCGGGCCTTCCGCGACCTCTTTGCGTACGACGCGCAAGACGCCTTCCGCTACTTCACGCGCGAGGTCGACCTGGACGGCGTCTGGCCGCGGCCGTGGTACCAGCGCTATCCCCTCGCGGCCTGGAAGGTCTTCCTGGCCACCGCGTTCCGGCTCAGCCCGGCGCGGCGCGTCATGTTCGCGCTGGCCGTGCCCCTTCTCGCCCTCGTCTGGCTGCGCTTCCTGCTCGCCAGCATCGCGGGCGGGCAGTGGGAAGTCCCGTCCGTCTTCACGTTCGCGCTCGTCTCCGCGACCCTGATGTTCGCCCTGCTCATGATCGAGCTGCGGGACAAGCTCGCCCTCAAGGGTGACCTCGAGATCGCCCGCCAGATCCAGTTCGGGCTCCTCCC
>QHVP01000586.1 GCA_003222295.1 Acidobacteriota bacterium
GTCCGCACCGGCGTGGGCGACGTCGCGAGCTCCGCCAGCGCGTCCATCCCCGACTGCCCGGGCATGACGAGATCGAGGAGCAGGACGTGAGGCTGGAGAACCCGGCACAGCTCGACCGCCTGCTCGCCGTCCGCGGCCTCGCCGACGACCACGAACTCCGTCTCGGCTTCGAGGACGCTGCGTAGTCCCTTCCGGAAGATGGTGTGGTCATCGGCGATGACCACACGTACGGCCGCCGGCGATTCCACGGGTCCCAACTCGGTACGAGAGGACGGATCGGCCGAGTCCATGTCTGGTCGAAGCGTCACAAGGAGGGAAAGCTGATTAATACCCCTTGTTTCCCTTCTTGGCAACGGCCCGCTCCGTGATTGCGTGCTCAGGCACCATCCTTGTCGCGCCGGAAGCGATAGCGGGAGATGGTCGCGGCCAGGCCGGGGCGCCGCTCGGAGCCGCCGGGCAGGACCGTGCGGACGATCCGCCCACGGCACACGATGGCGCTGGCCGAGGGTCGGACCGGGAGGAGCACGGTGATCTCTACCTGCACGTCCACGTCCACGAGATCCGTCGCGCGGAAGAGCACACCGGAGCGGCTGATGTTCTCGACCCGCCCCTCGTGCCACCGCGCCGCGCCGACCGAGCGATACCGGAGCTGCAGATTGAGGGGCAGGCGCGGCGCGCGCGTGCTGGCTTCGTTCACTGCCGATCTCCGGACCCGAGCCGGGTCGTCGTTTCCCGCCGGCTGCATGCTTCGGTCCTGGTCGCTCGCCATGTCCCGCTGCTCTTTGGCTAGTGGGCTGGCAAACGCCCGATCTATACGCAAATAGAACGTAGTGCTTACGAAGATTGTTCGCAATGGCCCCGATCACACATCCTCAGCCGCTCTAAGGGGAGGGGCTGAGTCGTCCGCCGGCCCGAACTCCACGCGTCTGGAGGCCTCTTCGCTGTGGGTCGACGGATGCCAACAATCGGCACCGGACTTCCCATTGCCCGCAGCCCATGGCGTGAGCATGATCACCCGATGTGGCTGTGTATCCAGCATTAGCAGGTGTGCCGCGGCCGCGGAATATCGCTTGCTACCTTCTCGCGTGGATCGCCATGACGCGGGTTTGTCCAGTCAGCGCTGTTCGGCCAGGCCTCTATCGCTCGAGGACGTCCGGGCGTCGGTTGCCGTGCCGGTTCACCTTTTCGGTCGGATGCCCGGCCGCGGCGATCCCCGTCGGCGGCCGGTCCCACGCCAAGGCGTGGGCTTCCGTCGGCAACTGAACGCTCGGACGTCCTCGGGCAGTAGATGCACCCACCTTGCGGGTGTCGTTTCGGAGACGGCATGGCGGTTGGGGGCGGAGGGTGCCCCGAACCGAAGGGGGCGAAGCCTTGACATCTGCGGGAGTGACGCTGGGCGGGAACGGATTCGATGCCGTGACCATGGCCGTCCCATCGGTGAACGTGATGGATCCGACCGGCCGGCCGTGGCATGTCCTCTGGACGCACAGCAACTGCGAGGATCTCGTCGGCAGCCAGCTCACGGCCGCGGGCTTCCATCCCTTCGTCCCGCGAGTCGAGAGCTGGCCTCGACAAGGTGCGCCACGTGGAGGTGCGCAAGGCGCGCGGAGTGGTGGCCATCCTTGGCGAAGGGTGGGAGCGCCCAGCCGTGGTGCCCGAAGCCGAGATGGAAGCGATCCAGAAGCTGGTGGACGCGCGCGTTCCCGCCTTGCTCCACCCGTACCTCAAGGAGGGCCGCCGCGTGCGCATCGCGGCCGGACCGCTCGCGGGCGTGGAGGGCATCCTGGTGCGGGTCCGCTCCGACAAGGGACTTGTCGTCCTCTCCGTCGACCTGCTCCAGAGAAGCGTGGCCGTCGAGGTGGACTGTACGCACGTCGTCGCCGCCTAGGTCGATGTCGGCCACGCCGAAGGCGGCGTCGGATCACGCGTCGTGAGGCGGCGCCTCGCGATCATCGCCGGCCGGTCTCTCATGACTCTCATGGCCACCGTCGTACCCCTGACCGGGATTGCACAACCGCGGCTGCGCGTCACCGGCCAGTTGGCGATCACCGAGTCCTATGACGACAATCTCTTCCCGAGTCCCACCTCGCCTGTCCGGCAGAGCGACTTCAGCTATCGAGTCGGTCCCCGCCTGGGTCTCGCTTACACGACCCGCACTCTCAACGTCTTCGCGCGCTATGGACGCGAGGCCGAGGCTTTCGCCTGGCGGCCCGAGCTCGATTCCGCGCGCGCTCGCCAGGAGGCGGCGCTCGAGGTGGGATGGTCGCCGGGCCGTACGCTGAGGCTCGAGGCGGGGGCGCTGTACGAGGACACGAGCACGGCGCGCGACCTGAACGTCGTCACCGGCCTGTAGACGGGCCGGTTGCCCGCCCAGCATTTCTCGACCCGCGCGTCCGCCGCGCTGCGCCTCGGGCGCCACACCGGAGTGCGCGCGGAGCACACCATCGCGAACGATCGGATCTCCGGATTCCCGACCGTCGAGGCCCAGATCGCGTCCGTCGTCCTGCAACGGCAGCTCAGCGGCTCCGAGAACGCAACCATGACTTTCACGGAGCGCCAGCTCGGCGCCACCGGGAGCCTCACGAGGTCCCACGTGCTGACCCTCGGCTGGAGCCGCCAGGTGATGCCGGGCGTGCACTTCGAGGTCAAGGCCGGCCCGCGGCTGTCGAACGACGGCACGGCGGGCCCGGAAGTGTGGCT
>QHVP01000587.1 GCA_003222295.1 Acidobacteriota bacterium
GAATCGGATGCGGAGGGCTCGTTCGCCGCCTCCGCCGTTCCCGCGGGGACACGCGCGGTGGAGATCCGTCCGGAGAGCCTCCCGCCCCAGTTCCGAGCCGGCCGCGTCCCCACCGTCGCCATCCCGCTGCCCGAAGGAGCGCGCGTACCCGTCCCCGTGGTGTTGCCGATCGGCTCCAACCGCCCGAACACGTATCTCGCCTTCGGCGACAGCATCACCGCCGGCGACGGGTCGCGCGGATCGCGCGGGTATCGCAGCCCGCTCCAGTCCAGCCTGCGCGACTACTGGGGGCGCGCGGACGTCGTCAACGACGGGGTGGAGTCGACGCGCAGCGACGACGGCGCGGCGCGCATCGGGGGCAGCCTGGCCGCCGAGCGCCCCGCCTACGTGCTGATCCTCTACGGCACCAACGACTGGA
The DNA here is from genome assembly GCA_003222295.1 of Acidobacteriota bacterium. Classification (GTDB taxonomy): domain Bacteria; phylum Acidobacteriota; class Vicinamibacteria; order Fen-336; family Fen-336; genus AA29. The sequence continues at coordinate 419 of QHVP01000587.1, forward strand.
ACCTCTCCGCCTGCCACCGCGTGATCACGTGCTTCACCATCGAGAACACGCGGTCGATGATCCGGCAGGCCAAGGCCGCGGGGACGATCCCCGTCGTCTCCACGATCATCCCCGTCAACCCCGCCTACGTGAATCGACTGGCCGACGAGCGCAACTTCTGGGTCGACCAGACCAACGCCGCGCTCGTCCCCATGGCGCGGGCGGAGGGCGCGATCGTCGCCGATCTCAATGCGGCCATGCGCGCGCAGACGCCGGATCTGCCCGAGCTGTTCTCCGACCACGTGCACCCGAACGACCGCGGCTATTCCGCGATGGCGGATGCCTTCTTCCGCGCGCTGACGCAGCCGGTCGGCGCCGCGCCCACGGCTCAGGCGTTCGAACCGGGCGCGGCCGGACCGCCGGAAGCCGCCGGCCCCGCCGCGTACCGCCAACGGCCGCGGTGGGTCGGTCTCCGCACCAGCCGGTCCAGCGCGCGCAGGTAGCGTACGCGGGGCCATTCCACCGCGCCGAAGCGCGCGAGGTGGTCCGTGTAGACCTGGCAGTCGATGAGCTCGATGCCCCAACGCCGAAGCTCGGACACGAGGGTGACGAACGCGATCTTCGAGGCGTCGGGCGCCCGCGCGAACATCGACTCGCCGAAGAAGATCGCGCCCAGGGAGACTCCGTAGAGGCCACCCACCAGCTCGTCGCCGCGCCAGGCCTCGGCCGAGTGCGCGAGCCCGAGGCGGAAGAGCCGGATGTAGGCGTCCCGCATCTCGGACGTGATCCAGGTGCCGTCCTGACCGGGGCGCGGCGCCTGGGCGCAGGCCTCGATGACGGCGGGAAAGGCGGTGTCGAGGCTGAGCCGGTACGGCCGCTTGCGCATCGTCTTGCGCAGGCTGGAAGGGATCCTAAGCTGGTCCGCCTCCAGGACCATGCGTGGGTCCGGCGAATGCCACAGGATGGGCAGGCCGTCTTCGTACCAGGGGAAGATGCCGCGCGAATACGCGAGCACCAGGCGCTCCGGGCTGAGATCCCCGCCGACGGCAAGGAGGCCGTCGTCCGCGAGGTCCGCGGGCGGGAACTCCAGCCGCTCGTCGAGCTTGAAGACCGGCATCGCCGCCAGCATGATGATAGCCGTCCCACCCCGGACGCGGTGAGCCCGCACACGCGGGCACGGGGTCTAGAATTCCCGCGTGGCCCCCGAGCCCGCGGAAGAGCTGCTCAACGTCTACGACACCGAAGGCCCGCCGTCAACGTGCTGATCCTGGACGATCGCGGTCAGCTCCTGATGCAGCGCCGGCCCGCGGACAAGGAGAACGGAGGCCGCTGGGACAAGTCCGTCGGCGGTCACGTCAGCGCGGGCGAGGAGTTCGACACCACGGCCGTGCGCGAGGCGGGCGAGGAGCTCTTCGACGATCCCGTCTCGCCGCGCGTTCGTCTGGCGCGCGATCGGCATGAGTTCGACGCGCTCGAGCGGTCCGAGGACCTGGCCCGGACCGTGCTCTTCTACCGCGCCTCGTTCCAGCTCAACCTGCGCGACGTACGCCACGCTCCCGATGGCGGAAGGCGAAACGTCCTCTATCACCTCGCGATCTACCACGGCCGCACCGCGGTCCCCCTCGAGGACTTCCGGCCCCAGAAGAGCGAGATCGACGAGCTGCGCTATGTCGGGCCGGCGGAGGTCGACCAGATGCTCCTCGACGCGCGCCTTCCGCCGAACATGGCCTTCCTGTGGCTCACGCAGGGGCACGCGCTCCTCGGCCGCAATCGCGCGCCCGGCCGGCGCTGAAGGGCAGGCCCTCGGGCGCGGTAAAATCGAGGGCGTGGACCCCACGTGGACGGACGTGCGCGCCGCCCTGGCCGCGCGCGCGCCGGCGCAGGTGACCGACCCGCCGTCGTCGCGGGCCGCGGTGGCTCTCATCCTCCGCGACGGGGCGCAGGGGATCGAGGTGCTGTTCATCCGGCGCGCCGAGCATCCGAAGGACCCGTGGTCAGGTCAGATGGCGTTCCCGGGCGGACGCGCGGAGCCGGGTGACGCCGACCTGCGCGCGACCGCGATACGGGAGACCCGGGAGGAGATCGGCGTCGACCTGACCGCGGCGGCCGAGCCCCTGGGCGGCCTCGACGAGGTACGGGCCATGGCGCGCCTGCGCCCGATGAACCTCACCATCACCCCGTTCGTGTTCCGCCTCCGCGAGCCCTTCGAGCCCGTGCCGAGCGACGAGGTGCGCAGCGTGCACTGGCTGCCCCTGGGCGAGCTTCTGGGCACGGCCCGGCGCTCGACCATGGACTACGCGCACCAGGGCGAGTCGATTCAGTTTCCCTGTCTCCGCATCGACGAGGTCGTGATCTGGGGGCTCACCTATCGCATGTTCATGGGCTTCCAGGAGCGATTCGGCGTGAGCGCGTGAAGGTCGTGCTCACCGTCGCCGGATCGGACTCCGGGGGAGGGGCGGGCATCCAGGCCGACCTGCGCACCTTCGCCGCCCACGGCGTGCACGGGACCTCCGCCATCACCGCCGTCACCGCCCAGAACTCGGTCGCGGTGCTCGATTGGGTGGCTCTGGATCCGCGCATGGTCGTCGCCCAGATGGAAGCGGTGGCGAGCGACATGCCGGTGGCGGCGGCCAAGACGGGGATGCTGGCCACGGCCGCGATCGTGTCCGCGGTGGCGGCCGCCATCGAGCGGCTGGCTCTGCCCCTGGTCGTCGTCGACCCCGTGATGGTCGCCAAGAGCGGCGACCGGCTTTTGGACCGCGACGCGGAGACGGCCTGTCGGGAGCGGCTGCTGCCTCTCGCCACCGTCGTCACTCCGAACCTGCCCGAGGCGGAGTCGCTCCTCGGCCGTCCCGTCCGCACGCTCGCCGAAATGCGCGAGGCCGCGCGCGCTCTGCGCGCGATGGGCCCGCGCGCGGTCGTGGTGAAGGGCGGGCACCTCGAAGGCGACGCCGTCGACGTGTTCTGGGACGGCGAGCGCATGGAGGACCTGTCCGCGCCGCGCATCGCGACGAAGAACACGCACGGCACGGGGTGCACCTACTCGGCGGCCATCGCCGCCCGCCTCGCCCTCGGCGACCCCCTTCTCGACGCGGTGCGCGGGGCGAAGGCCTACCTCACCGAAGCGATTCGGCGGTCCTATTCGGTCGGCCGCGGCCACGGGCCGGTGGACCACCTCCACCCGCTCAAGTAGGAGGCGCCGGCCACGCCGCCGGCGCCTCCACGGCGTCACTCCTGGGCGGTGACGCTCCCGAAGAGTCCGTGCGTCTCGTCATCGGGCCCGGCCGCGAAGAACAGCGTGGTGGTAGGGCCGGCGTTCACGCCGTTGCCGAAGCCAATGCCCCACAATCCATCGATGGCCAGGGGCTTGTGGTCCGGCGTCTTGAGGTGTCCCTTCGCCTCGAAGGTGGCGAGGTCGTAGGCGTTGATGCGGCCGTCGCCGAAGTTGCCCACCAGCAGGTCGCCGCTGAAGCTACCGAAGTCGGCGGGAGCGATGGCCAGGCCCCAGGGGGCGTTGAGCGGCCCGCCCGACGCGACCCGGGCCCGGAAGTGGCCGTCCGGATCGAACACGCTCACGAAGCCGAGGCCGGGTCCGGCGACCTCGTCCTCTGCGTCCGCGTCCTGCTGGGCGTAGGTCACGTAGATGAGCCCCTGCAGGTTCTGGATGCCGAACGGCGCGAAGCCCGAAGGGAGGTCGGGGTCGGCGAAGCCGCCCGCGGTGGCGACCGGATGGAAGCTGCCGTCGAACACGTCCACCCGTGCGTTGTGGAAGTCGGCAGCGTAGAGGAAGGCACCCGCGGGAGTGGTGGCAATGGCCAGCCCCTTGTAGATGGCCCCGGCGGCCGAGGTCACCGCGATCACGGCCTGGGTCGGGGACACGGCAGGGCTCCATCCCGAGATCGTGCCGTCCTCGCTGGCGAAGAGGAAGCGGGCGGGGCCCGAGGTCGTTCCGTTGGTGACGACGAAGCTCGTGCCCCCGTTGAACACGGTGCCGGTGGGGGCGCCGGGCACGTTCACGACCAGGGACTGCGGCGTCCCGCTGCCGTTGTACAGGGTGGAGACGGCCGTCTCGTTGTCGGCCACCCACCAGGGGCTGGTCCCGCTGCGGGCCATGCCCCAGGCGTTCACGAGGTGGGGATCCGTGTGATCGGCCGGGATGGAGCCGTCGGAGACCAGGTTGTGCACGATATATGAGTTCGGGGCCGGCGGACGCGCGACCGCCGGAGTCACGAAAACGAGGGCCGCCGCGGCGAGGAGCACGGCGGATCGACGCCTGCGGCGGACGAAGGTGATGTTCATGAGGGAAACTCCTGGGCCGGCCGGAGCGACGATGGCCCGGCCGGGATGTGCGAGGCTGAACCGGCGCCCGGCTGGAGGTCGTCTCAGCACGTCGCCGTGGCGAACGAGACTCCTTGATGGGAAAGCACGTGATGTGCCCGGCCGATCGGCGCGGCTAGCCGGGGTTTCCGCCGATTGCGCCGGCCGCGGCCTTACGAGCCCGGTAAGCAATTACGAGCGGCGAAACTGCGCTCAGTGCGACGACAGGGCCGACCGCGCTGGCCGCCGCTGAATACGCGGTACAACGCCCACAGCGAGGGCGCGAGTCGTTCACGACCTACGCGGGCTCACCGTCGTCCCGATCCCACATCCGTATGACGGCCAGGAAGAACGACACGACCAGCGGACCCGCCACGAGGCCGACGGGGCCGAAGTACGCGAGCCCGCCCAGGAGGGCGAAGAAGACCACCGCTCCGTGCAGCTCGATGCCGCCGCGGATGAGGAAGGGCTTGACCACGTTGTCGATGAGGCCCACGGCCAGGATTCCCCACAGCACGAGGAAGAGGGCGGCGTAGGAGTGGCCGCCCAGGTACATGATCACCGCCGCCGCCAGCACCACCGAGCCCGCGCCCACCGCGGGCACCAGGGCCACGATCAGGGTCACGATCGTGAAGAAGAAGGGGTTCGGGACCCTTGCCATGAGGTAGCCGACGAGGGCGACGGCGGCCTGGATCGCCGCCGTGGCCACCGACGATACGATCACCGCCACCGACACTTGCCGGAACTCCCCGAGCAACCGTCGGGTCTGGCCTCTCCCGAGCGGCATCACGTCCTCGAACCAATCCACGAGCTGCGGCCCGTCCACCAGGAAGAAGAAGAAGGCGATGAGCATCATCACGAGCTGGATGACCACCGCCCAGGTCGCGGTCAGCACTCCACCCACGGCCGCGGCCGCGCGTCCACTCTGCTTCTGGGTGAGGTCCTGGAGATCCACCTGATCCTGCGGGAGGCGGGTCATCACCTTCTGCGCGAGCGCGCGCAGCGGCCGCGGCAGGTCGTCGACGAGACCCTGCACGCCCTCGCTGCGCAGCGTGGTGCGGACGTAGTTCGCGCCCGCCGCCACCTCGTTGGCCAGCACGACGCTGATGCTCGCGAGCGGGAGCACCACGATGAGCAGGATCCCCGCCGAGGTGAGACCGGCCGCGATCTGCCGGCGGCCCTTGAGCCGCGCGGCCAGACGCTCGTACCAGGGGCTGATCGCGCCCGCGATCACGGCGGCGATGAAGAGGGCGGCCGCGAACGGCTGGATGATGAGCGCCAGCAGGGCCAGCGCGATGATGGTCAGGACGAGCAGGGTCCAGCGCGCCGCCTGCGGGCTGCGAATGGGCCGCACCTGGCCGGTCGCGGAGGTCGTCTTCTCCTTCGGCGTGGACCGGGTCATGGAAGCGCTCGCAGAGCTTAGCGCGCCGCGGGCCGGATTGGCGAGATGCTACGATGCGACCATGGTGCGGCTGACGCACGATCCCATCGACGTGGGCGCCCTGACCCCGGCCACGGCCGAGGACGGTGCGGCCTGCCTCTTCCTCGGCGTCGTCCGCAACGAAAACGGCGGCCGCCCCGTGCGCCATCTCGAGTACGAGGCCTACGAGGAGATGGCCCTGCCGCTCATGGAGGAGATCGCGGCGGAGGCACGCCGCCGCTGGCCGGTGACCGAAGTCCGCATCGTGCATCGCCTCGGCCGCCTCGAGATCGGCGAGCCCAGCGTCGCCGTCGCCGTGACCGCGCCGCATCGGGGGGCCGCCTTCGAGGCCTGCCGCTACGCGATCGACACCCTCAAGGCCACGGTGCCGATCTGGAAGAAGGAGTTCTACGCCGACGGCGCGGTATGGCTGGAGGGTCCCGGCTCCGCGCCGGTGGAGGTCACGGCGAGGGCCACCTGAACGAGCGTCGCCTCAAGGCCGTCCGGGCAGCAATCGCTCCGCCGCGATGAACTCGGCCAGGCGATCGGCCACGACCAGGCTCCCCATCGGGGAAGGATGGTCGTCGTCGAGGAAGTAATCCGCGGGGGCAAAGCCGTCCGCCTGCGCACGCGCGCGGAGCACCGGCAGCAGATCCAACGCGGGGACGCCCAGGCCCCGGGCGAATTCGAGCAGCCGCCGCTGCGGGTCATCTCCGCCGCCAGCCATTGAAACCTGGAAGGCGTAGGGAAACACGACCAGGCAGAGCCGCATGTGCCGCGTGCGACACAGCGTGGCGAGCCGATCCAGGTCGCCTCGCGTCGCCTCCCACCCTCGCTGCACGTCCGGTCGTTCCGGATCGTCCACGAGCATCCGGACCCCGAACAGCTCCTCGCGCTCCGCGCCCGCGCGCAGGTCGCGGCCGAAGCGCGCGGCCAGCGCGGCCCGACGCGCGAGCGCCACCAGCGCGCTGTGATTGGCGATCCAGTCGATACGTGACTCGACGCTGAGCCGGAGCTGCTTGCTCGACGGCCGGTCCGAGCCGCGCGTCATCTCCAACTCCCCCGCCACGTCGTTCAGCACGAAGCCGAGCACGACGAGGTCGGGGTGATAGCGGGTACCTTCCCGCTCGAGCCACCCCACCTCTTGCCAGGTGCTGTAGCCGTTCACCGCGCCGTTGACGGTCTCGATCGGACGGCCCCCTGCCCGCTGGAGGCGCTCCGCCGTGAGGTAGGGATAGCTGTCGGCGTGGCTGGGCAGGCCATAGCCGACGGTGACGGAATCGCCGAGGTACAGGATGCGTGCCGCTCCTGGCCGCCGCGCGTAGTCCAGCTCGGGCCCGCGCAGTCCTTTCGCGTTCACCGTGACCGGCACGCCGTCCCACTCGTCCTGGGCGGAGGGGCGCAGCCGCCAGCCCAGCTCGGGATCACGCACGAAGAGGGTCGACTTGCGCGGCAGGGGGACCAGCGGGCGGGCCACGACGTCGATCGTCACCAGGGCCAGGACCACCGCCGCGGCACGGCCGGCGACGGCCAGCGAGCGGAGACGCGCAGGTGTCCGTCCTGAGATCGGGCTATCCGCCGATCTGGAACATCTGGCGCTCCTCGGTGGAGACGCCCTCGTCCAGGCGATGGCCGGTCGGCTTGAGGGCGACCGCGCGCGCCAGGATGGCCGCCACCGCGGGCACGCCCCCGCCCGTGCGCAGCGCTTTCTTGACGTCGAGCTCGTCGTCGTTGAGCAGGCACAGGTGGAACTTGCCGTCCGCGGTCAGGCGCATGCGGTTGCAGGATCCGCAATAGGGCTCGCTGATCGGGCTGATGAATCCGACCACGCCCTTGCCCTCGCCAAAACGGAAGTTCTTCGACTCGTCGGATGGATTGGCGCTCGAAAGCGGGAGGAGCGGGCCCAGCTCCGCCTCGATGCGCTGCCGGGTCTCGCGCGTGGGCACGAACTGCGCGAGGGCGACGTGGGCGGTCTCACCCCCGCCCAGCGGCATCAGCTCGATGAAGCGGACGTGCCAGTCGCGCTCGAGGGCCCGCCGCGCGAGGTCGGCCACGTCCATGTCGTTGTAGTCGCGCGTCACCACGCAGTTGATCTTGATCGGCCTCAGCCCCGCCTCCTCGGCGGCGGCGAGGCCGGCCTCGATCTCCTCGATGGTGCCGAAGCGCATGATCTTCTTGAGGCGCTCCGGGTGGAACGTGTCCACGTGCACGTTGATGCGGCTCAGCCCGGCCGCGGCCAGGGGCGCGGCCAGGCGCGGGAGCAGCACCGCGTTCGTCGTCATGGCGAC
>QHVP01000585.1:0-2267 GCA_003222295.1 Acidobacteriota bacterium
GGTTGGCGCAGTTGCCGCACCCGATGCACGTGGGCGGGTCGATGGTCACTTCCAGCGTGCCGACCTGGCGCGTGATGGCACCGGTCGGGCAATCGATCATGCAGACGGGGTCCGTGCACTGGTAGCAGGCCGTGGGGACGAGCCAGCGGTGGTACTTCGTACCCTCGCGCAGGAAACGCGGCTCCCCGCCATGCGCGTCCGCGCAGCCGCGCACGCACTCGTCGCAGCGCGTGCACGTGGAGAGGTCGATGAGGAGCACGCTCTCGCCGTGGATGAGGCCGGTCTCCATCGCCATCTGCACGTATTCGGACGAGGTGGGCTGGCGCTTGATGGCCCCGCGCGCCTTGAGGCGCGCGACCGATTCCACCCAGAGCGCGTCCTCGACGTCCGGATAGGCGGCCGTGACCTCGCGGAACATCTCGCGGGTGAGCTTGACCACCTCGACGTGCTCGAGGGCCTGGAGGGTGAAGGGCCAGGTGTCGTCGAGGAGCAGGGCCGACTCTCCCGCGTGGTCGCCCTTGCGCAGGTAGGTCAGGGCGAGATCGGTCGCGCCCGCCCGCACCGAGACCTTGACGTAGCCTCCGATGACCAGCAGGAACGATTCCGCGGGCGCGCCCTCCTCGACGATCACCTGCCCGGGTTCGTACGACATCAGCTCGGCGCGCCGCTTGATGTCCTCCAGGAAGGAGTCGTCGACCTTGGCGAAGAGCGGCACCTGCCGGAGAGCCCGCGACAGGATGCGGCTGCGATAGCGCTCCCCCACGCTCTTCTTGAAGTCCTTGGACGAGGCCAGGAGCATGCGCAGGCCGGGCAGCCGGATCTGGAGCAGGGTCAGCGGCGTCACCGCGCGCACGGTGGCGGAGACGGGATAGCGCGAGAGCGCTCCGATCTCGCCGAAGACCTCGCCCGGGCCGAGGGTCAGGGAGCCCGCGCCGGCGTCCGCGGGCAGCGCGGAGAGGATGACGGTGCCGGAAAGGCCGGCCGAGCCGCGGCCGATGTACGGCGCCACGTCCGGGCGCGCGTGAGGGCGCTGGGCGGCCGGGACGTGCGCCCCGCCGCGCACCTTCGCCCGCATCTCGTTCTCGCTGGTGAGCACGACCTCCGCCGCGCCGTCCACGACGAAGTACGCGGAATCGCTGTACTCGGCCTCGCGCAGGACGAGATCGCCGGCCTCGTAGCGCACGAGATGGATGTAGCGCCGCACCTTGTCGATGACCTTGGGGCGCGCCTTCTCCGGTATGCCCGCGAACAGGGACTGCTGGGCGAGCAGGTCCGGCTCCGCGGGCACCATGAGCTGCATGCGCCGCTCGTAACGCTGCCGCAGTTGGGTACGGTCCACCGGGTTGCTCATGGCCGTCGCAGCGCCTCCAGCGCGAGGGCGATCGCCTCGTCCTGCAGGCGCAGGAGCTCGCCGTCGGGGCCTTTGAATTCCCGGGGGGACGAGGCGGGCGGCAGCGCGCGTACCTTCGCGCCTCCACGCAGCACGCGAGCCAGAACGACGGCGGCGCCACCCCGCGCTTCCGCTACCCGTGCGGTGGCGGAGCGCGGCCCCGCGGACGCGAGGGCCGCCGGTGGCGGGGCCAACGCCGCCGCGTCCGTGGCGACGATGGCGGGCGTGACGGGAAGATCCTCCGCCAGCGAGGGCGCGGGGGCGGCGCGCGGGGGAGCGGCCCGGGGAGGACGAGGGGCGGCGGGAGCGGCGGCCGCGCCCGCCGGCGCCGCGGCTCGGCCGGCCGCCGCGGGCGGTGCCGGCTCCGCGGTCTCGGGCACGTAGTCTTCGGGCAGGGCCCGGATCGGCGCGTTCCAGTCCCAGGGCGCGGACGCGGCCGTGGGGGCCTGCGCCGCCGGGGCAGCAGAGGTGACGGCGCCGGTCGCGCGCGCGCCCCCCTTCACCACGGGCGGGGTGACTCCAGGGGCGGGCGGAGCCGCGCCCGCCGCGCGCGCCGCGGCCGGGCCCATGGCCGCCTTCCCTGCCGCGCTCACGGCGGCGAAGTCGTACGTGGTCGCCCAGTGCACGAGCTTCTTGAGGCCCGCGCCCACGTCGAATTCCGCGCCGGACGGATGGCCCGCCGTGACCAGACGCTTGTCCGTGGTGAGGTGGCAGGCCACGCACGCCTTCGCGATCGCGGGGGGTTTGCTCTTGAGGTCGCGCAGGCCCGTGCTCACCGCCTTCGCATACGAACCCTTCACCTGGTGCGGCTCGAGGTATCCGCTGGCCGGACCATGGCAGCTCTCGCAGGACACGCCGGCGTTGGCGTCGCCGCGGA
>QHVP01000585.1:2336-5863 GCA_003222295.1 Acidobacteriota bacterium
CTGGGCCGGCTCCTCTTTCTGCCACTTGGTGGCCTGACGGTCGTGGTCGTGGCAAGCGGTGCACTTGGAGGGGCCCACCACCGTCTGCGCGCGCGCCGCGGACGCCGCGGCGAGGACCAGCGACGCGAGCATCGCGATGGTGCGCGAAGGAGGAGGCAGGCCAACCCTGGAGCGGAGATACCGTCGCACGGACATGGAGAGCGGAAACTCTCGTTCAACGTCGCAGCCGTGTCAACTCGAATCGCGTGCCGTTCTTGTGCGCAGGCGCGCGTGGTTGACGGCGCGCGGGAAGAACGGCTAGAGTCCGCCCTCGCACCCAAAAAACAAACGGAGGCTGCGATCCCCCGCGAGAGTCGTTTCCACGCTCCCCGGTATCGGGCCGTGTTGATCGCCGCCATCGCCAGCCTGCTCGCCGCACCCCCCCACACCGTGTGCGCGGCCGACGAGGCCCTGACCGCGGACGAGGTCTCACGCATCCTGGCCCAGGCGGCGGCGGGCGCGGCCAGCGTGGGGCTGTCCGCGAACATCTCCGTCGTCGACGCGGAGGGCCGCTCGCTCGGCCTGCTGCGCATGGACGGCGCGCCGTCCCTGACGCGCTTCCAGCCCGTCGAAGGCGCCAACGGCCTGGGCCTCGAGACCGTCGACACCGGCGTGGCCGCCTTCGCGAAGGCGGCCAGCGGCGCCCTCCTCTCCAGCGGCGGCAACGCGTTCTCCACGCGCACGGCCAGCTTCATCGTGCAGGAGCACTTCCCGCCCGGCATCGACTTCACGAGCGGCGGTCCGCTCTTCGGCGTGCAGTTCTCGAGCGTGCGCTGCAGCGACGTCAATCCGGTGTCGCCGCTCGGACTCGCCGCCGATCCCGGCGGCTTCCCGCTCTACAAGAACGGGCGCCTCGTGGGCGGCGTCGGCGTCGAGGGCGATGGGACATACGCCCTGGACCGACGGCCCGACCTCGTGGACGTCCCGCGCGAGGAGCAGGCGGCGCGGGCGGGCCAGCGCGGTTTCGAGCCGCCGGAGATCATTCGCGCCGATCACATCCTCGCCGACGGCATCCGCCTCGCCTACACGGACACGGATGCGGCCGCGGCCGGAGCCGCGCGGCCGGGGCTGATCCTCGATGGTCCGCGCGCGGGTGGCCAGGCGCCACGCACGGACGTGACCCTGGGCGGTGTGGCCGGCCAGGCCGACCCGCGCTACCCCACGCGCGCGGGGCAGGTCCTGAGCGCGGGCGACGTGAACACGATCCTGACCCAGGCCGCCCAGCAGACGGGGCGCACGCGCGCCGCCATCCGCCAGCCGCTGGGCAGCTCCGCGCGCGTCTCCATCGCGGTGGTCGACCTTGGCGGCGACGTGCTCGGCTTCTTCCAGAACGCCGACGCCCCGCGCTTCGGCATCGACGTCTCCGTGCAGAAGGGCCGCACCGCCCTCTTCTTCAGCAGCGCGGACGCGGCCGCGGCGCTGGGGCGCCTGGGCCTGGGCCGTTACCTGCGGGACGGGGTGCCGTTGGACGGGAGCGTGGCCTACACGTCCCGCGCCGTCGGGTTCCTTGCCCAGCCGTTCTTCCCGCCCGGGATCCCGGACACGAGCGAGGGCCCGTTCTCGCAGCCCATCGGCACCTGGAGCATCTTCAACACCGGGCTCCAGCTCGACCTCATCAAGGGCGGCCTGCTCACGAGCAACTGCGTGCCCGGCGAGCCGCGGCTGCGGAACGGGATCACCATCTTCCCCGGCGGCATTCCTCTTTATAAGGGCGGCCGACTGGCCGGCGCCATCGGGATCTCCGGCGACGGCGTCGACCAGGATGACCTCATCGCCGCCGCGGGCACGGCCGGCTTCGAGGCCCCGCCCGAGCGGCGCAGCGATCAGCTCGTGATCCGCGGCGTGCGCTTGCCGTACGTCAAGACGCCGCGGCATCCGGAGCTCTAGCGTGGCGCGCGCCTTGCGGGTCGTCTCCGCCGTCCTGGTCCTGCTCGCGATCGCGGCCGTGGGCCGCGCGGACGACGTGCTCGTGCTCAAGGACGGCCGGCGCATCGCCGTGCGGCGGCTGGCGCGCCGCGACGGCCAGGTCCTCTTCGAGACCACGAAGGGCGAGCGGTTCTCGGTGGCCGAGGACCAGGTCGTCTCGCCGCCGCTGGATTCGATCCCGCAGGCGGACGCGCCCCCCTCCGGCACCGGCGCGACCGAGCAGACCCTCGTCCTCAAGGACGGCCGCCGCATCCAGGTCCGCCGGCTCGGGCGGCGCGACGGCATCGTGCTCTTCGAGACGACGCGCGGCGAGGCCTTCTCCGTGCGCGAGGACCAGGTCGTGTCGCCTCCGGTGGAGTCCATTCCCGTCGTGGGCGGCGCGGCGCCGGCGGATCAGGTGAAAGAGCAGACCCTGGTCCTGAAGGACGGACGCCGCCTCCAGGTGCTGCGGCTGGCCCGCCGCGGAGGCCAGGTCCTCTTCCAGACGACGCGCGGCGAAGGCTTCTCGGTACCCGAGGACCAGGTCGTCTCGCCGCCGCTGGATTCGATCCCGCAGGCGGACGCGCCCCCCTCCGGCACCGGCGCGACCGAGCAGACCCTCGTCCTCAAGGACGGCCGCCGCATCCAGGTCCGCCGGCTCGGGCGGCGCGACGGCATCGTGCTCTTCGAGACGACGCGCGGCGAGGCCTTCTCCGTGCGCGAGGACCAGGTCGTGTCGCCTCCGGTGGAGTCCATTCCCGTCGTGGGCGGCGCGGCGCCGGCGGATCAGGTGAAAGAGCAGACCCTGGTCCTGAAGGACGGACGCCGCCTCCAGGTGCTGCGGCTGGCCCGCCGCGGAGGCCAGGTCCTCTTCCAGACGACGCGCGGCGAAGGCTTCTCGGTACCCGAGGACCAGGTCGTCTCGCCGCCGATCGAGTCGATCCCTTCGCTCGACGCCACGCCGGGCCCGGTCGCCACGCCCACGCCGCCGCCCACGCCCGAGGCCTCGCCCGTCCCCACGGCGACGCCGGCGCCACCCGCGCCCAAGCTGCCCGAGACGCCGGACTTCGTGCCCGTGCGATCGCGCTGGGACCTGCCCTTCCCCGCCGACCCGCGCTGGCCGCGCGGGAAGCTGGTCGACCCGTACAACCAGAACATCCTGAAGGGCGACAAACCGGTCGCCGGCAACTCGCTCTTCCTCGTGCTCACGGGATCGCTGGAATCGCCGTTCGAGGGAAGGAACCTTCCCGTGGGCAGCGGGGTGAGCGCGGAGCGCGCGGGCAGCCAGGAGTTCTTCGGACGATACGGCCAGTTCTTCACGAGCCCGCGGGCGACGGTGTCCGCGGAGGTGTTCAAGGGCCAGACCGCGTTCAAGCCCAAGACGTTCGCCCTCAAGGCCACGGGCGTGTTCAACCTGAACTACCTGCGCGCCTCCGAGCGCAACGTGGTCCACATCGACCCCCGCGAGGGCCAGACGCGCCGGCGCGAGGACGCCTCGCTGGAGGAGGCGTTCGCGGAGGTCAAGCTCGCCGACCTCTCGCCGAATTACGACGTGGTCTCCGTGCGGGCCGGCATCCAGCCCT
>QHVP01000590.1 GCA_003222295.1 Acidobacteriota bacterium
CCGCTCGAGGTACAGCATGCCGAGGATCGCGGCCGCGATCATGATCAGCATCGGTACGGGATAGAGGGACGCGGTGAGCCCCAGGGACGCCTTGGCCATCGCGGTCAGGGAGGCGGGCACCAGGATGCTCTCCGCGCGGCTGATCACGAAGGCGAGGCCGCGCAGGATCCACATCGTGCCCAGGGTGATGACGAAGGGGTGGACGGGCAGGCCCACCACCATCAGGCCGTTGAGGATCCCGCAGACCAGGCCCACGGCCACGCTGATGGCGAGTCCGATGAGGACGGTGGCCAGGCCCGAGGAGGGAGCGAGAGCGCGCAGGGCCAGGGCCATGGTCACGCCTGTCAGCGCGTACACGGAGCCGACGGAGAGGTCGATGCCGCCGGAGATGATCACGAAGGTCGCGCCCACGGCCATGATCGCGAAGAAGCTCGCGTCGGTGGCCGTCTGCACGAGCGTGTTCGAGTTGAGGAAGTTGTTGACCTCGACCCCGGTGCGGCGGTCCAGGTGCGTGCCCGCGAAGACGGTCAGGATCGCGCCCAGGAGCACGATCACCATCGTGAGCCCCGCCCAGGGCGACTCGGCGGCTCGGGCGGCGATCCGCCCCGGCACGGGCACGTCGGGAACGGAACGGAGGCGGGCCGCGGCGTCCTCCGGCGTGAAGTCTCTCTGCGCTTCCGCCGCCAGCTCGTACCCGACCACGAACTTCCGGACGGTGGCCGACCGCAGCAGCGGAGGGAAGTAGGCGGCGTGCAGCCGCCAGTACGGATGGTTCGCGCCGTCGGTGGGCTGGCCGTGCCAGGACATCGAGTACGGGAAGGACACGCCGAACAGGTTGTCGTAGCGGCGATTGAGCCGCCCGAGGATGTCGGCCAGGGCGTCGCGCTCGTCCGGGAAGAGGGCGGACAGATGCCCCACCGTGCGCGCGGGAATCACCAGCGTCTCGAACGGCCAGGCCGCCCAGAAGGGCACCAGCACCGCCCAGTGGTCGTTGGCGCAGACGATGCGCGCGCCCTCGACACGCTCGCGCGAGAGGTAGACGCCGAGCAGGTCGCGCCCGTTCTCCTGGAGATACCGCCGCTGGGCGGCCAGGCGCCGTTGCGCGCCCGTGGGCAGGTGCGCGGTCGCCCAGATCTGGCAGTGCGGATGGGGATTGCTGCATCCCATCATCGCGCCCTTGTTCTCGAAGACCTGCACGTGCCCGATCCCCGCCTCCCCGCCCAGTCGCGCCACTTCTTCGGCCCAGGCGTCGACCACGCCGCGGATCTCCGCGTGGCCCATCCCGGCCAGCGTGAGGTCGTGGCGGGGGGAGAAGCAGAGGTGGCCGACAAAGCCGGGAAGTCGTTGTTGAAGGCGAAGGTGCCCGTGTAGTCGGGATTCCGCTCGCTTCCGGCCCGGCGGTTGCCCGGGCAGAGCGCGCAGTCGGGATCGTAGGCAGGCCGCTCTTCCGCGCCCGTGGCTTCCGTCTGTCCCTGCCACGGCCGATCCAGCCGGCCGGGAGAGCAGAGCACCCATTCATCGAGAAGCGGGTTGTAGCGTCGGTGGGAATGGCGCCCTGTCGACAACGATGGCCCCCGCGCACCATGGGAGGGCGATCCGGCGTAAACGCTGTAAACGCTTACACCTCCGCCCCGTGGCCCGAAACGCTAGCCCGACCCGGCGCCGTTGTCAAAGACATCCAGCGGCCACCGTCTCAGGTGGGTGGCTACATCCAGCGGCCACCATCGCAAGTGGGTGGCTGGTTGCGTTGACAACGCTCGCCGGCGAACCTAACCTCTCCTCTTCAATGTCCACCTTCCACGCGAGGACGAGAGTGGCACGCGCGCGGCCGCGGACGGCCAAGTCTCCCACGCGCCTGGGCGACGTGGCACGGCTGGCGCGCGTTTCCACCGCCACCGTTTCCCGCACCATCAACGAGACGGGCGCCGTGTCCGAAGCCACGCGGCGAAAGGTCCTGCGCGCGGTCCAGAAGCTGCACTATTATCCGAACGCCCACGCGCGCTCGCTCGCGCTCGGCCGCAGCAACCAGATCGGGCTCCTCGTCTCCGACATCGCGAACCCCTTCTTCCCCGAGCTCGTGAAGGCCATCGAGCGCGACGCCTACCAGCGCGGCTTCGAGGTCATCCTCGCGGAGACCGACTACGACCACGAGCGCCTGGCCAAGTCGGTCCGCCGTTTCCTGGAGCGCGACGTGGCCGGCGTCATCATCATGGCCAGCGAGGTGGACATGCCGCTGGTCGCCGGTCTCGCCCGCCGGCGCGTGCCCCTCGTCTTCCTCGATCTCGAGGTGACCGGCCAGGGCACGAGCACGGTGTCCGTGGACTACGGCCGCGGGATCGACGAGGCCGTGCACCACCTCGCGGAGCTGGGGCACCGCGAGATCGCGTACGTCAGCGGTCCCCCGAACCTCAGCTCCGCCGCCCAGCGCCTCCAGGCCTTCCGCGCGGCCGTCGCGCGCTACATCGGCCCCCGCTCCCACCCCCGCGTCTACGACGGAGACTTCCGTCTGGAGAGCGGGCTGCGCGCCGGGCGCGAGATCCTGGCCGCGCCGTCCCGGCCCACCGCGATCATGGCCGCCAACGACCTGATGGCGCTGGGCGTCGTGAAGGCCTGCCGGGCCGAGGGCCTCTCGATCCCGCGCGACCTCTCCGTGGTGGGGTTCGACGACATCGCCTTCGCCAGCCTCGCCGATCCCCCGCTCTCCACGGTCTGCCTGCCCCGGGACGCCCTGGCCCGCGGGGCGACCGCGGCCCTGCTCAACAGCCTCGACGAGGGCTCCCACGCCGTGACACCGGGGATGGTCCCCACCTATTTCGTGGCGCGAGGGTCCACGGGGCCCGCGCCAAAGTGAGCGTGCTGCCATGAAGACGACGCCCCTGCGGCCCGAGGATCTGCGCGGCGTGTTCGCCGTGCCTCCGCTGGCGCGACGCGCGGACAGAGGCCGCGCGATCGACCTCGAGCAGAACGGCAAGGTCCTGAGCCACATGGCCGCGGGCGGCCTGCGACGGTTCCTCTATGGCGGGAATGCATTCCTGTATCACGTGACCCTCGCGGAGTACGAGCAGATGCTCGCGTGGCTCGCAGGTTTCCCGGACGACCACTGGGCCATCCCGAGCGTCGGCCCTTCGTTCGGCCGCGCGCTCGACCAGGCGTCTCTGCTGAGACGGCATCGCTT
>QHVP01000588.1 GCA_003222295.1 Acidobacteriota bacterium
ATCCGGGGCGTAGTACCCCGAGCGCGTGCGCACCTTGAGGTCGGGTCGCCGCGGCAGCCGCACCTCGATCTTCCGGAAACGGCCGTCGCGCTTGGTGTTGGTCGGCTCGTAGGCCAGCAGGTAATAGGCCTCGTTGTCGTCGAGCATCCGGCGCAGCCCGGCCACGAGGTCGTTGGTGCCCCGCACCAGGAATCCTCCCGTGCCGTCCGCGAGCGTGGTCAGGGTGTCGCGCTTGATCTGCTCGGCCGCCCGTTCCACGCGCGCCTGCACGCCGGGGGAGGCGCCCACCGCAGCCACGCTGGCATCCGCGCCCGTCAGCAGGCCACGGCTGTCGAGCGCGTACATGACCATCCCCGATCGCGTCGCCGCGTCGAGCACCCGCCGCAGGTCGAGGCTGCGCGATTCGCGGCTCCCGGAGCCGTCCAGGAAGCCGTCCGAGACCACGAGGCAGAGCTTGCGTCCGGGCATGCGCGCGAAGCTGCGGACGACGTCCTCCAGCGTGTTCAGGGTCGCGAGCGAATAGCGCAGGGCTTCGTTCAGGAGCTGGGTGGCCTGGCGCTCGACTTCCCGCTGCGCCACCTTCTCCACGGCGTCGCGCGTGGCTCCGGCGGCTCCGGCGGCGGCAGCGGCGGCGCCCTGGGCGGACTGGGCGCCGGGTCCGCCCTCCACCGCCACCTGCGGGCTGTTCGCGTCGAGGAGCGTGCCCGGCTCGCTGATCACGGTCTCGATGGCCAGCTGCAGCGCGGTCCGGTCGCCCCTGAGCACAAGGGCGGCCTGGTCCGGGGTCAACCGGGCACTCCGATTCGTCGCGCTCGAGGGCTCGCGCGTGATCAGGCGCTCCAGCGCCTGGCCCACGACCGCGCGGTCGCGGGTGAGCTGCTGGATGGGCCCTACGCCGCTGGTGGTGACGACGGCGATGGCGTCGTCGGGCGAGGCCACCTCGTCCAGGAAGCGGCGCAGGGAGCGCTTGGCCTCGACCATGCTCTGGAGGCCGATGTGGAGATCGTCCACGAGGATCACGACCTGCCGGCCGGGGGCCGCCGCGCTGTCCGGAGGCGTCACCACCGATGGGGCCTCCACCACGACTCCCGGGTCCGAAGGCGCGGGCGTAGCGGCGGGGGCGGGCCGCGAGCGCGTCACGACGAAGAACTGCGACACGCGATGCGGCTTTCCGTCCTCGAGGATCTGGAAATCGTCCTGGGTGAGGTCCCGCACGAGCTCGCCGCGGGCATCGGTCACGACGGCGTCGAGCTGGACGACCTCGGCACCTGCGCCGGGAACGACCTGCTGAGGTGAGGCCGGTCCTGCCGCGACGCCGAGGACGAGCCCGGCGGTGATCGCGGCGGAGGGACGCATGCGCGCGCAGACTAGCACGCGGCGGCGCCGGGCCGCGCGCTATGATCCGGAAAGCATGATGCGGCGCCGTCCTTCGGTCGTTCTCCTGGCGCTCGCCGTCGCGCTCGCGCTCGCGCCCTCGCCCGCCACGACGGCGCCCGCGGCGCCGCGCGCGGTGGCCGTCACGTTCGACGACCTGCCCGGGCCCGGGGGGTCTCTCCTGTCCAGCGACGTGCCCGCCCTGCGCGAGAACACGCGCAAGCTGCTCGCGGCCTTCCGTGACGCCAAGGCGCCGGTCGTCGGCTTCGTGAACGAGGGCAAGCTCTTCGTCGAGGGCGAGACGCTCGCCACCGCGGAGCAGCGGGCCGGTGTCCTGCGCTTGTGGGTGGAAGCCGGCCACGAGCTCGGCAACCACACCTATTCGCATCGCGACCTCAACACGCAGCCGCTGGATTGGTTCGAGCAGGACGTCGTGCGCGGCGAGCCGGTGACCCGCCGCCTCCTGGCCGAGAAAGGGCGCCGGCTGCGCTACTTCCGCCATCCCTTCCTGCACGTCGGGCTCGATCTCGACAAGCGTCGCGCCTTCGAGTCCTTCCTCGCCGGCCGCGGCTACACCGTCGCGCCCGTCACCATCGACAACGACGAGTACGTCTACGCCGCCGCCTACGCGGACGCGCGCCGGCGCGGCGACACTCCCATGGCCACGCGCCTGGCCGAGGACTACCTCCGCTACATGGAGTCGGTGTTCTCGTTCATCGAGGGCGTCTCGCGCGATCTGCTCGGGCGCGAGATCCCGCAGGTCCTCCTGCTCCATGCCAACGCCCTCAACGCCGATCGCTTCCCGCAACTGGGAGCGATGATGAGGGCGCGCGGCTATCGCTTCGTGGCGCTGCAAGAGGCGTTGCGCGACGAGGCCTACGGCCGGCCCGACACCTACGTCGGGCCGTGGGGCGTCTCGTGGCTGCATCACTGGGAGATCACGGAGGGGCGCAAGCGGTCGCCCTCGCCCGATCCTCCTGAGTGGGTCACGAAGGCGTATGAGGCCGCGGCCCGCTGAGGCGCGCCGCCCGCGGCTCGGATAACATGGACGAGGGACACGACAAGGAGGCCTTGGTGAATCGGTTGCTGGCGGTGTTCGGGCTGGTGGCGTTGATGGCGTGCGGCGGCGGCGACAGTACGGCCACGCCATCGGGCCCGACTTCGCTTCAGATCGAGGACCTCACAGTCGGAACCGGCGCTACGGCGGCGGTCGGCGATACCGTCAGCGTCGGCTATATCGGCACTTTCCTCGATGGCCGCGTCTTCGACCCCGGACCGGGGCCGATCACGTTCCAGATCGGGGCCGGTCGGGTGATCCCCGGATTCGAGCAGGGCATCATCGGCATGCGCGTGGGCGGCAAGAGGCGTATCACCGTTCCCTCCGCGCTGGCCTATGGAAGTGCGGGATTCCCGCCCACGATTCCGCCCAACACCCCGCTGCGCTTCGAAGTCACGCTCGTCGCGATCGCCGGCAAATAGCCTCCCGCCGGAACGGGCCAAGACCCCGGCGCCTCACGGACCACCGAAGTACCGTGAGGGCCGAATGCCAGTTCCGCTTCGTATTGGTTGTGGCGCCGGCAACGCAGGGAGATGTACTCGACGGTGGCCAGTCCTCCCTTCGCATAGGGCAGGATGTGATGGAACTCCAGGAACGTGCGCTCCGTGCACCGGTGTCCGTCTCGGGAGACGAAGGCGCACTGATCGCCGTCCCGCTGGCAGACGGCGCGGTGGACGTGCCTCGGGAGATCCCGCGAAGGGACGATGGGTGTTCGAAACTGCCTATCCGCCCCGGGGCGGATAGGACGTGGCCGCGGCTTCGCCGCTGCCCCAAGCTTCGTCTTCTCGACCTTCTCCAGGAGCAGGGTGAGGGCGCGGTCGAAGATGGCGCCCGGATCGCCGTTCGGGATCTCGCGACGCAGAAGAGCCTGAAGGCGCAGGAGCTTCTCGTGGCTCTCCTTGCCGATCGTGAACTGGATGCGGTAGCGCTCCGGCGAGGTGGTCTCGATGATCGGACGGGGAGTCGTCCGTAGCGGCGGTGGAGAGCTGACGGGCGACGTCGGTTCGGAAGACCCAAGCGTCGCCGCCTCGACGCACGTCGCCGGCGACGTGGGCGCGGGCGGTGCCGTTGGGAGTCTCCGGACGGAAGACGGGACGTCCGGCCGTGGCGCCAGCTCCGCGACCAGGGCCCCGATCTCGCGCCGGCTGCGGCCGCTGGCCCTCGCGAGCACGGCTTCGTGGTTCAGACGAGGGCCTCGAGGATGACGGGAAAGTCTCGGCAGGCTCGGGCCGCCTGGATACGGTTGCAGGTGGCGTCCTCGGAGAGGCGGAGCACCTCCGTGCAGTAAGTGAAAGAGCGAACCGTGGCCTTCGGCGGCGAAGAGGGCGGGTCGGGCGTCGAGGACCGCCAGGTGGGCCACGAGCTCGACCGACGCCTCCCGTTCCTTGCCCGCGAGCACACCGAGACGCGCGAGGAGATCCTGATCCGAGAGACCAGACGCGAGAGCGAGAATGTTCATACTCATGTGACCTGAGTATCACGACGAATTCCGCACCCAGATCAGGCCTCTCGCGTGCGCCAGGAGCGGGGGGGCGAGGTCGGCTCGACGCACGCGAGTCGCTGCGCGCAGCAACGGCGTGGAGGGGCGCAGCCGCATTCCAGTAGTGCGCGTGGCAGCGAGCTTGCAGCGGAACGCGTCGCGCGTCGTGAAATGCGGGTCCGAAACGATTGCACTCCAAAAGTAAATCTCGTCCGAGTGCCACCGGAAGACGATTCACAGGAGCGTGTCCAGGCCGGATGGAACACGTTCCGGATAGACAGTATTAGGAGTCCGTCCCATCGCGTCGGGACGGACTCCTAGCCCGGATACGACCCCAGGATGCGCACCTCGTGCGCCACGCCCCGCAGCTCCTCGATGGCCTCGGCCACGGCCCCGCTGGGATCGCCGAGCACGTCGAGATAGAACGAGTACTCCCAGGGCCGGCCCTTCAGCGGGCGCGACTCGATTTTGGCCAGGTCCGCGCCCCGGCTCGCGAACGCGCCCAGCTCGCGGTGCAGCGCCCCCGGCACGTTCCCCGTCGTGAAGACGAGCGAGGTCTTGGAGGCCGCCCCCGCGGGCAAGGACTCGCGCGCGAGCAGCAGGAAGCGCGTGTAGTTCTCGGGATCGTCCTCGATGCTCTCGAGCAGGATCTGCCCCCCGTAGAGGCTGGCGGCGAGGGCGGGCCCGATCGCGGCCTGCGTAGCCGGACCGTCTCGCAGCAGGTCCATCACGCTGCCCGCGGTGTCGTAGGTCGCGATCGCCTCCACGCCCGGGTGCTCGGCGAAGAACTGCCGGCACTGGGCCAGCGCGACCGGATGCGAGGCCACGCGGCGGATCACGGCCAGCGTGCTGCCCGGGCGGGCGATGAGGCACTGCCGGATGCGCAGCTGGGTCTCCCCGATGATGTGCAGGGGCAGCGCGCTCAGGCGGTCGTAGTTCTCGTGGATGGAGCCGGCCAGCGAGTTCTCGACGGGGATGAGGGCGCGCTCCGCCTTGCCGCCGGCCACGGCCTGGAAGGCCCCGTCGAAGGTGGGATGGGGCTGAGGCATCCAGTCCGTCCCCAGCAGCTCCAGCACCGCGGCGTGGCTGAACGAGCCGCGCTCTCCCTGGATGGCCACCGTCCGGCTCGTCGTCCCTGTCGCGCGCTCGGGCATGCTCGTTCTCCCCTGAAAACCGAAAGGCCCGTCCCGGGATCTCCGGGAGCGGGCCTGAGGCGGCGGCCGATCGGCTGGGTTGGCGCTACACGCCGTCCCGACCCGCTCCATTGGAGCAGGTAAAGACGAACCCGGCCATCCCGACCGTCATCGACATCGAATGGATTATGGCCGCCGGCCGTCCGATGTCAAGCCGGGTCCCGCTCATCGCGACCGCGAACGCGGTCACTTCTTGGCGGCCCGGATGCAGACGCAGAAGTCCCCGAACAACTGCCCGCTCTTCAGCCCGGCGGCGAGGACCTTCTCGCGCTGCTCCGCGGTGGTGGTTTTCTCGAAGGCATCGTGGTCCGCCGCCTCCAGCCGGAGCACGTTGGGCGCCGGGAGCGAGTACCGGGCCAGGGTCCACTTCCTGGGCTCGCCATCGACGACCTCCTGCGCGTTCACGATGCGCTCGGAGGCGAAGGTCACCGTGTACGCGAAGAAGACCGCGGGGGCACCGTCTCCCTCGTCGAACTCCGTGCGGTATCGGTGGTCCGGCCCTTCGCTGATGGTCAGGGTCTCGGCCTTCTCGCTCTCCGGGTTCACACACTTCCAGGCCCCCAGGAGGCGCGCATCCAGGGCTTCGGCCGCGCCGGGGGCGACCGGCTGCTCGTAGAGGCATCCAGGGAGGGCGACGGCGATGGCGACGAGGACGGCGTGGGGCGCGCGCATGATCAACCGGGAGAGGGCCGAGACCCGGGCACCATCCTGCGGATGTTCTCGCCGAGCAGGATGGTCGCGTCCTTCAGCCCCTGCTTCGCCTCCTCGTTGCTTGGATCCATCCCCAGCACGGCGCCGAACTTCCCCATCGCCTCGCCCGCGTCCCCCGCCTTCATCGCCGCGTGCGCCTCGCGCAGGAGGCGCTGCACGGTCGCCGCGTCCGGACTCGGCCGGCCGCGCGGGAACGGCGGCACCGGGGGCATCGGCAGCGCGCCCGGCTCGCCGGCCGGCCCGTGGGGCCCGTGCGCGCGCTCTGGGTTTTCCGGTCGCTCGGGCCTTTCCGCGCGCTCGCTCGCTTCCGCTTCCGCGATGTCGATCGTGCTCACGACGTCCTTGACTCCGTCGACGTGGCGCGCCATCGCCTCCGCTTCGCGCGCCGCCGCCGCGGGCGCCTTGCCGGACAGGCGGACCACCCCGTCCTCGACGTCGACGTCGATGTCCTGGCGCCGCGTGCGAGGGTTGGCGCGCAGCTGGCGCTGGACGCCGACCGCGATCGCGGCGTCCCGCACCGCCTGCAGGTCACCGTCGACCGAATCACCGGCCACCGGTGATGGCGACGGCTGTGCGTCCCGCCGCTTCGTCTTCGAGGAGTCGCGATGGAACACGGACAGGAACACCACCGCCGCCGCGATCCAGAGCCACCACCGCCGTTTGCCACGCCGCCGCGGACCCGGCGGCTCGAACACCGTCGTGGGCGTTCCGGGCCCGGACGGCGGCGGCGGCAGGGGCGGAGGCGTCCATCGGCCGCCGACGGAGCCGCCCGCGGACGTGAGCACCGTCGGCGAGGGGACGGGCGTCCAGCTCAGCCGGGAGGGGGCGGCTGCCGCCATGGTCGGAGCCGGGGCCGGGGTCTGCGGAATGGGGGGCGGAGTGCTCCGGGCGGTGGCGGCCGCGGGCAGGGGCGCGCGCCCGGGCACGGGCGGCGTCCTGGGCATCACGCGCGTCTCGTGCCGATCGATGTCGAACGGGATCGGGGGCGGGATGGGCAGCCGCGCGGAGCCCGCTCCGTCCGCCTCCGTGGCCCGCGCCTCCTCCGGCAGCGCGGCCAGCACCTGCTGGAGCGCCGTCGCCATCGCCGTGGCCGACGGGAAGCGCTTGTCGGGCTCCTTCTGGAGAGCGCGCATGAGCACGGCGGACAGCGAGTCCGGGATCCCGAGGTCCGGCCTCACTTCGCGGGGCTCGGGAGGCGGCGTCTGGAGGTGATGGAGGATGATCCCCATCGCGGTGTCGGACTCGAAGGGAAGCCGGCCGGTGACCATCTCGTAGAGCACGACACCCAGCGAGTAGAGGTCCGCGCGTCCGTCCAGATCGCTGCCCCGCCGTCCCATCGCCTGCTCGGGTGAGATGTACTGTGGCGTTCCCACCACCATGCCCGTCCGTGTGGCCACCGCCCCCGAATCGCCGAGCGCGCTCTCCTTCATCTTGGCGATGCCGAAGTCGAGCACCTTGGCCGTCTCCGCCTCGCCGGCCCCGGTGAGCAGGATGTTGTCGGGCTTGATGTCGCGATGGATGATGCCCAGCTCGTGCGCCGCGGCCAGGGCCGCCGCGACCTGGCGCGCGATCACCACGGCGCGCCGGAGTGACAGCGCCCCCTGGTGCCGGACCACCTCGCGGAGGTTCTGCCCTTCCACGTACTCCATGACGATGAACGGACGGCCGTCCTCCGTCATATCCAGGTCGTCCACCCGCACGGCGTTGGGATGCTGAAGGCGGCGCGCGACCACGGCCTCGTTGCGGAAGCGGCGGAGGAAGTCCTCGTCGTCGGCCAGCCGGTTGTTCACGACCTTGATGGCGCGCACCTCCCCGAACGCGAGGTGTCGGGCCCGGTACACCGCCGCCATCCCTCCCGCGCCCAGCTTGCCGAGGATCTCGTACTTGCCCCGGAGGACCATCCCCGGCTGCAGCTCGGACGCGGTGAGCAGGTCCGTCTGGTCCTTGGGACAGGTCCGGAACTCGTTCGGAAAGACGGAATGGCAGCAAGGACAGTAGCGCACGGTCTTGTCGGGCATTGTAGCCCGGGCGAGAGGCGCCGCCGGATCAGCGCTCGCGCGGAGCGCGCCGACGCAGGTCGTTGAAGTCCGGCATGTGGGACTTGAGACCGCGGTTCGCCGTGTTCTTGGAGTACCCGGCCACGAGCTGATCGTTCCACCGGCGGGCGGAGAAGTCGAACGGGTCCTTCGGATCCATGTCGATCAGCTCGAGATCGGCCTTCACCATGATCAGCTTGCCGAACTTGAGGGTGCCTCCGTGCCAGTAGATGTGGTTGGGCGAGACGGCCGGCGGCGACAAGGCGCGCGGCACGCCGCGGCCGAAGGTCTGCACGAGGGTGTCGCCTTCGACGTGCACCTCGGTCACCTTGCCGCGAAGCTGCGGGGGCGGCAGCATGAGCTGCGGGTCGAGGATGAGGTCGTTGTCGTCCACCCAGACGCCGTGGCCGGGCTCCACCTTGAGCAGGTCGTCCATCTCCACGCTGAACAGCTTCATCAGCGGCTTGACCGGAAGCCCGAATCCGCGCACCGACTTCGCATGCACGCGGATGCGGCCGTCCGCCGTCGCCTCCACCGCGCCCTTCGTCTTGAACGGGATGTCGATGCCCTTCTCGATCTCGCCCGTCTGGACGAGGTGACCCTCGGCGTCGGTGCCCACGCGCAGTCCCTCGACGTTGGACCGGCCGTGGCCGAGCACGTGCTCGTTCATCAGGGCGTTGAGCGAGCTCATGTCCATGACGATGGCCGCCGAATCGACGGCCACGGCGTAGGACGCCGCGTCGTCGAGATAGGGGATCCCGCTGCCCTTGATGCCGACGAAGCGGCCGTCGAGGTGCTTGATGTGGAGCATGATGTCGTCGGTGATGTGAAGGTCCACGTTCCGCATCTCCACCGGCACCGGCTGTCGTCCCGGCATCGGCTCGGGGGGAGGCGGTGGCGGAGGTGGGAGCGTGGTCGCGGGCACGGCGGCGAGCGTAGACGCAGGCACACTCTGGGTGGCCGCGGGCGCACCGTTTCCGCCCGGGTCCCCGGATGATTCGTGCGTGGTCTTGGCCGCGGTGCAAC
>QHVP01000589.1:0-3176 GCA_003222295.1 Acidobacteriota bacterium
TGGGCGAGCGTTTCGAGGTCCTGGTGGAGGGCCGCCATCCGGAGAGCGACCTCCTCCTCCGCGGGCGGACCGCGGCCCAGGCGCCGGACATCGACGGGATGGTCTTGATCGCCGACGGCGTGGCGGATCCCGGGACGTTCGTGACGTGTGAGGTCACGGAGGCGCATCCCTACGACCTCGTGGTGCGCATCGTCGATCGCGCGGCCGCTGCCGCCCCCGAAGGTCGCTTCGCGGGCCTCGCCACAAGCTGCTGAGAAACCGTCACATGCCGGCACGCGCCGCGCGCGGCGCCGAGCATTTACTCTTGCGTCCGGTGGAAGGCCCTGCTATCCTTACTGTTCCAGCTCGGGGTGGTGCACCAGAGTGGGCTCGCCCCCACTCTTTTTTGTTGGAGCGAGACGGCCTGAAGGAGCAAGGAACAAGGGAAATCGTCCGTAGCGTGGCCGAGCGGGTGACTTCCGGTCGAGGGTTCGAGCTCGTGGACGTCGAGGTCAAGCGTGAACGCGGGGGCCATTTCGTGCGCCTCTACGTGGACAAGGAGGGCGGAATCGGGCTGGACGAGCTGCAGGCCGTCTCGGAGGAGGTTTCCGCCATCCTCGACGCCGAAGACCCGATCGACACCACCTACACCCTCGAGGTTTCTTCGCCCGGGCTGGACCGGCCGCTCAAAGGTGAGGCGGATTACCGCCGCTTCGTCGGGCGTCTGGTGAAGCTCTCGAGTTACGAGCCGTGGGAAGGCCGCCGCCACTGGACGGGCCGCTTGCAGTCGGTGGCGGACGGCTCGGTCACGGTGACGCTGGAGAAGGAGAAGGGCGCGACGGCGCGCATTCCCCTCGAAAAGATCGCGCACGGGCGCCTGGAAGTGGAGTTCAAGTGATCAGCCTCCAGACCACAAGCCACGGGCCGCGACGCGGAGCCGGATTCACTCCGGCGAGGCGGCGGGGGGGTCTGGGGGGTGCGACGGAAGCACCCCCCAGTTCAAGGAAGATCTAAATGGCGAACCAATTAAGGCAGCAGATCGAGCAAATCTCCCGGGAGAAGAACATCAACCCGGACGTCATCATCGCCGCCATCGAGGACGCGATCCTCACCGCATCGAAGAAGTACTACAAGAACAACGAAGACCTCCGCAGCCGCTTCAACAACGAGACGGGTCAGATCGAGGTCTTCGCCGTCCGGCAGATCGTGGAGACGGTGGAGATCCCGGAGACCCAGATCAGCCTGGAAGAGGCGCAGAAGCTCATCCCCGAGGCCGAGGTCGGCCAGGAGATCGAGTTTCCGAAGCCCACGGACATCCTTGGCCGCATCGCCGCCCAGACCGCGAAGCAGGTCATCTTCCAGAAGGTCCGGGAGGCGGAGCGGGACAACGTCTTCTCCGAGTACTCCGGCCGCGTGGGCGAGGTGATCAACGGCATCATCAAGCGCCAGGAGATGGGCGACTTCGTGGTCGACCTCGGGCGCGCGGAGGCCCTGCTCCCGCGCAAGGAGCAGAGCCGGGCCGAGACCTACCAGACGGGCGACCGTGTGCGCGTGGCCATCGTGAAGGTCCTGAAGTCGGCCAAGGGACCACAGGTCGTGGTCAGCCGGACCGATCCCGCCCTGCTCATCAAGCTCTTCGAGATGGAGGTGCCCGAGATCTACGACGGCACCGTCCAGATCCGGGGCTGCGTGCGCGAGGCGGGGGAGCGGGCCAAGGTCGCGGTCGTCTCGCGCGAGAAGGACGTCGATCCCGTGGGCGCCTGCGTGGGCATGAAGGGCACGCGCGTGCAGTCCATCATCCGCGAGCTGCGCGGCGAGAAGATCGACATCGTCGAGTGGAACGACGATGCCACCACGTTCGTGATCAACGCCCTCTCCCCGGCCAAGGTGAGCCGCGTCAGCATCCTCGACGACGAGCAGCGGATCATGGAGGTCGTGGTCGAGGACAAGCAGCTCAGCCTCGCCATCGGCAAGAAGGGGCAGAACGTCCGCCTGGCCGCCAAGCTCGTGGGCTGGCGCATCGACATCAAGAGCGAGGAAGAGAAGCGCCAGGAAGTCGAGGCGGAGATGGCGCGCATGCAGCGCATCGTCGAGGAGCTGCGCTCCCTCGAGCCCCACGGCGTGTCGGACAAGGTGATCCAGAGCCTCATCGATGCGGGCGTGGCCGGCGTCGCCCACATCCTCGAGATGACGGACGAGGACCTCCAGCAGGTCGAAGGCGTCGGGCCCAAGACGGCGGAGAAGATCCGCGAGGCGGCCACCACCGCCAAGGCGGAGTGGGACAAGAAGGACGCGGAGGAAGCGGCGCGGGTCGAAGCCGAGCGCGTCGAGTCCGAGCGGCTGGCCGCCGAGCAGGCGGAGGAAGACCGCCGCCTGGCCGAAGAGCAGGCCCTGGCCGAGCAGGCGGAGGCGGAGCCGGCGGAAGGCGCGTCCGCCGAGGGCGCACCGGCGGAAGGCGAAGAGGCAGCCGCACCGGAAGGCGCTTCCGAGGAGACGGCGGAACCCGCGACGCAGAGCGTGGCGGACGGGTCGCAAGGGGGTAAGGCGGATGGGGAACGTTAGGGTCTTCCAGCTCGCGAGGGATCTCAGCCTCCCGAGCCAGGAAGTCATCGATCGCCTCAAGAAGCTGGGCGTGGACGCCAAGACGGCGTCCAGCTCGGTGGACGAGGACACGGCGGACAAGCTCAAGCGCGCGCTCAAGATCGACCAGCTCACGACGCGCAAGCGCCGGATCTACGGCAGCGAGGAAGACGAGGCGGAGCGCGAGCAGCAGGAGCAGGCGCTCGCGGCCAAGATCGCCACCGAGCGCGAGGAGCGCGAGCGCGCCGCCGCCGCCGCCGCCGAGGCCGCCGCCGCCCGCAAGGCCGGCAAGGGCAAGAAGACCGAGAAGGAGCTCGAGGCCGAGCGCAAGGCTAAGGCGGTGGCCGCCGAAGAGCCGCCTCCCGCGCTGCTGCACGCGCCGGGCGCGCCCCGCCTCGCCCCCAAGGTCAGCACCCCGCCGCCGCCGCCGCTCGACGAGATCGAGGAAGAGCCGGAGGAAGAGGAATCCGCAGACGTCGAGGAGGCGCCGGAAGCGGCGCCCGCCGCGTCGGCGCCACCGACGGCGGTGACCCACGCGCCCCCGGCGGCGCAGGCAGCCGCGCCCGCACCCGCGGTCGCCCCTCCCGTCATGCGCGCACCGGTCGTGCCGCCACGCG
>QHVP01000589.1:3297-3617 GCA_003222295.1 Acidobacteriota bacterium
CCGCGCCGCCGGCCGGACCGACCCTCGCCTTGCGGCCGGCCCCGGCCGCTTCCGGCTTGATTCCCCGGCAGGTGCGTCCGATCGCGCCCCCGCGGCCGATTCCGCCGCCGCGCCCGATCGGTCCGCACCCGACCGCGGCCACACCGCATCCCGTCACGCCGGGGACCTTGCCGCGGTCGACCCACGCCGTGTCGCCGGGCGGCGCGCGGACCGCCGCGGCGCCCGTGGGGATGCGGCCGGTCTCACCCATTCCGGGACGCCCCGCGCCGGCCCCGATGAACCGGCCGGTCGGACGTCCGGCGCCGCGCAAGACGGACCGG
>QHVP01000593.1 GCA_003222295.1 Acidobacteriota bacterium
CGTCGCTGTTGATCTCGATGAAGCGCGGACCATCGGCTCCGAGGAAGGCATCCAGCCGCGAGAGCAGCACGTCCGGCGGTCCGGGATCGATGCGGACCCAGCGCGCTTCCGCCTCCGGCGTGCCCAGGTAGGCGCAGAGCGCGCCCACGTCGCCGCCGAAGACGTGGCGCGCGACGCGGGCCGCGATCTCCATCAGCCGGCGCCCCACCGCCCGCAGCGTGTCCCACTGAGCGCGCCCGACGAAGTGGGGGCGCAGGCACGTTCGCATGGGTTCGCCGTCGAACGTGATGCCCGCGCGCTGGAAGGCCTCCTCCAGCCACTGCGCCTGCTCGCGCGCCGCCCTCGGATCGGCCGCGACCAGTCGGTTGTATTCGGCGGCGGGATCGGCCACGTCGGCGCGGCTACCGGCCGTGCCCCCAGGCCACACGTCCGCCCACGATGGTGAGGGCGGGCGCGCCCTTCAGCGTCCATCCCCCGAACGGGGTGTTGCGCGACTTGCTGTGGAAGCGCGCGGGGTCGACCTTGTGTCGCCGGGAGAGATCCAGGACGGTGACGTCCGCGGCCGCGCCGGGGGCGAGGGTGCCGCCGGGCAATCCAAGGATGGCGGCCGGCCGTGTCGAAAGCAGCTCGATCAGCCGGCCGAGGCTGATCAGTCCCGCGGCGACGAGGCGGTCCAGGCAGAGGGCCACCGCCGTCTCCAGCCCCACGACGCCGAAAGCGGCGGCGTCGTACTCGACCTTCTTGTCGTCCACGGTGTGCGGCGCGTGATCGGTGGCGATGCAGTCCACGGCGCCGTCGCGAAGGCCCTGGATCAGGCCCTGCCGGTCCTCCTCCGCGCGCAGGGGCGGGTTCATCTTGGTGGAGGTGTCGTACTCGGAGGTGCGCACGAGCTCGTCCGTGAGGAGCAGGTGCTGGGGCGTGGCCTCGGCGGTGACGCGCACTCCGCGCGCCTTGCCGCGGCGCACGGCGTCCACGGAGGCGGCCGTGCTCGCGTGCGCGATGTGGAGCTTGCCGCCCGTGAGCTCGGCCAGCAGCACGTCGCGCTCGACCATGATCGCCTCCCCCGCGCCCGGCGCGCCGCGCAGCCCGAGCATGGTGGCCACGGCGCCCTCGTTCATGGACGCTCCCTGCGCGAGCGTCGGCTCCTCGCAGTGGTCGATCACGGTGAGGTCGAAGCCCTTCGCGTACTCGAGGGCACGGCGCATCATGCGCGCGCTCGCCACCGGGCGCCCGTCGTCGGAGACGGCCACGCAGCCCGCCTCGCGCATGTCTCCGTACTCCGCCAGCTCCTCGCCCTTCGACCCGCGCGTGATGGCGCCGATGGGCCAGACGCGCACCGCGCCTTCTCGGGCGGCCGCCTCCAGGATCGCGCGCGTGATGCCCGCCTGGTCGTTCACCGGCTCTGTGTTCGGCATCGCGCACACGGCGGTGAACCCGCCGGCGGCGGCGGCGCGAGTTCCCGTCGCGATCGTCTCCTTGTCCTCCCGTCCGGGCTGCCGCAAATGGGTATGGAGGTCGATGAACCCGGGGCAGACCACGAGCCCGCTGACGTCGATCACCTCCGCCCCCCGCGCGGCCACGCGGGTCTCCAGCTCCGCGACCTCTCCGTCGACGAGGAGGAGATCGAGGTCGGCGTCGACGGAGCGGCCGGGATCGATCACGCGGCCGCCTTTGAGGAGGAGGCGATCCGTCATGCCGCCTCCGCTCCCCCCAGCAGGAGGTAGAGCACGGCCATGCGCACCGCGACCCCGTTCGTGACCTGGTCGAGGATGACCGAGTACGGCCCGTCCGCCACCTCGCTCGCGATCTCGACTCCCCGGTTCATGGGACCCGGATGCAGGATCAGCACGTCCTTCTTGGCCAGCCGCACGCGCTCCTCGGTCAGTCCGAACCGCGCGTGGTACTCGCGCAGGGTCGGGAAGTATCCCCCGGTCATGCGCTCCTGCTGGATGCGCAGCATCATGATCGCGTCCGCGCCCTCCACCGCCTCCTCGATGCGGGAGGTGGTCGGAGCCAGGGTCTCGATCCCCGGCGGCATCAGGGTCGGGGGAGCGCAGAGGGTCACCTTGGCTCCCATCTTGGTCAGGAGCCACAGGTTCGAGCGCGCCACCCGGCTGTGCAGCACGTCGCCCACGATGGCCACGCGCAGCCCCTCGAGCCGGCCCTTCCTCTGCCGCAGCGTGAGGGCGTCGAGAAGGGCCTGGGTGGGATGCTCGTGCGCGCCGTCGCCCGCGTTGACGATGGCGGACCGGCAATGGCGGGCCAGGAAATGCGCCGCCCCGGACGCGGAATGCCGGAGCACGATCATGTCCGGATTCATGGCTTCCAGGTTCTTCGCCGTGTCGAGCAGCGTCTCGCCCTTCTGCACGCTGGAGGTGGACGTCGCGATGGACAGGCTGTCCGCGGAGAGGACCTTCTCCGCGATCTCGAAGGACGCGCGCGTGCGCGTGGACGCCTCGTAGAACAGGTTCACGACCGTCTTGCCCCGCAGGGCCGGCACCTTCTTGATGGGACGGTCCAGCACCTCGCGCAACGCCTCCGCGGTGTCGAGCACGGCCTGGATGTGGGACGCCTCGAGGGGCTCGATGCCGAGCAGGTGGCGATGCGGATACGCCGGCGCGGTCACCGCCGCCGCCTCCGCTTGCGCGCGGGCGTGCGCGGTCTGGGACCGGCGACTCGCTCGAGGAGCAGCACAGCATGGATGGGCAGCTCGCGGTGACCGCGATCGACGAGGACGGCCAGCTCGATGCGCGCGGGCCGCCCGAAGTCGATCAGCTCGTCGAGGGCGGCGCGCACCGTGCGTCCGGTGAACAGCACGTCGTCCACGAGCACCACCGTGCGGCCGTCGATGGAGGTCGGGATGTCGGTGCCCTTCAGCACGGGCTGGGGTCCGACCGTCGTGAGGTCGTCGCGATAGAGCGTGATGTCCAGCGCGCCCACCGGGGGCTCGAAACCGGAGGCCTCCTTCATGCGCGCGGCCAGCCGCCGGGCCAGGGGAACCCCGCGCGTCCGCACTCCGACGAGGACGGTGCCGCGGATGTCCGGGTGCCGCTCCAGGATCTCGTGCGCCATGCGCGACAGGGTTCGGGAGAGCCGGTCGGCGTCCATCAGCTCCTGGCGTTCGCGAAAGGGCGCGGGCGGGGCCATCAGCTCACCTTCCCGCCGTCAGGGACGGGCCGCTCCGGGATGAGGAGCACGTTCTCGCCCTTGCCGTTCTGGACGGCCAGGACGAGAACCTCCGACTCCAGACCGGCCACGCGCCGCGGGGGGAGGTTGACGACCGCGACCACCTGCAGGCCGATCAGGTCGGAGGGTTCGTAGAGGTCGTTGATCTGGGCGCTGGAGCGGCGCCGGCCGAGGCTGCCGAAGTCCACTTGCAGGGCGAAGGACGGCTTGCGCGCGCCGCGGAGCACTTCCGCCGCCACCACGGTCCCCACGCGGAGGTCCAGGGTGAGGAAGTCGTCGACGGTGGCCAAAGCGGCGGGATGGTATCACGGCGACTCGTCCGGGAGAGGCGGCAGCCCGGGCGGGACCGCGGCCGTGGTCGGGGTCACGGCCAGGCTCTCGTAGCTGGGGATGAAGGTCACCGGGTGCGCGCGCATGAAGTCGTCCTGCAGGATCTCGGTGAGGATTCGCCCTTCCATGTCCCGCGCGACGGGCAGGCCCATCAGGTAGAGGATCGTGGGAGCGATGTCGAGGACGGAGGCCGCGCGCAGGACGGACCCGGGCCGGATGCCGTCTCCCATGGCCAGGATCACTCCATCCGGCGCGTCGCCGTGCGTTCCGCTCGTCCAGTGATCCCCGGTCAGCGCATTCCAGGCGCGCCGCCAGGGAGGCAGCGGCTCCATGCCGTACGCGGAGACCACGAGCAGCACTTCGTCGGGGCGCAAGGACTGGGCGAGCTCGCCGACGCCCTGGGCGAGGAACGCGGCGTAGGCGTCCATCACGCCGCCGTAGCGGCGCCGCTCCTCCGGTCGCACGTCGCCGAAGGCCTCCGGCCGCGCGAAGCGGAGGAACGTATGCCCCACCACGTCGAGGCCGCGGTAGTAGGTGGCGAAGAACGGCGGATCGTAGGCGGCGCGCAGCACCGCCCCGCCGCGCTGATAGGTGAGGTCGGGGGCCAGGGCGCGGTCCAGCAGCTCGACCCGCCAGGGGAGGTCGTCGCCCGGGAAGTCGGCGCTGAAGTCGATGAAGGGAGCGAGCAGCGCGCGGTCGACGTCCCTGCCCTCGACGGCGCGGGCGCGCACCTCGGGCGCGAGGTCGCGCGGATGCAGCGCGTCGGCCGCGCGCGCGGGATCGTGCTGGAACAGGTGGAAGTAGGGCGAGAGCATGAAGGCCTGGATGCGCTCGGGCGGATAGGTGGCCCACCCGCGCACGATCCCGGCCGGGATGCCGAAGGCGTTGAGCGCGTTCCAGAGGGCGCGGCTCTGGCGGGAGGCGGACGTGATGGGCGCGGTCGAGACGAGTCCGGCTCGGCCGAGAAGGCCGACGAGCGCGCCCTTCGGCAACAGCTCGTACACCGTGGACGACCCGCGCAGCCGATAGGTGGCGAAGCTCTTCACGCCGTGGTCGCGCGGGAGACGGCCGGTGAAGATGCTGGTCCAGATCGGCGGCGCCTCCGTCGGGCGCAAGGTCGCCAGCGGGCCGTGCGCGCCGCGCCGCATCATCTGCCCGAAAACGGGAAGGCCGCCGCGCGCCACGCCCTCGCGGATCTGCCCGAGGCTCAGGCCATCGATCCCGACCAGGATCACGCGCCGGGCGGGCATGACCGTCTCCGTTGCGAAGGGAACGGGTGTGGGTCGCGCCACGGGACTCGGGCGCA
>QHVP01000591.1 GCA_003222295.1 Acidobacteriota bacterium
GGTCTCGTAGTACCAGGCGCCGTGGCGATCGAGCTCGTCCGCGTAGGGAGCCACGTCGTCGGGGAGCGCCTCCTGGCGGTTGGCCGCGTACGCGGTCTGCTCCTGCCGGCCGGCGTCCCAGTCCGCGAACTCGTCGCCTTCGGTGCGGTCGAAGGTCGTCGGCCCTTCTTGGACTTCGCCGCGCCGCGCATACACCCGATCCCCCGCGCGCAGGCGCACGGGCTGCGCGCCGTCCAGGCCGGCCTCGCCCTCGTAGACGGAGACACGGGTCTCTCCGGACTCCACGTCGATGCGGATGACGCCGCGGTTGCCGGTGGTGACCACCCCACCGGGGGTCTCCACCTCGAAGGGGCCGTCGCGGCGGTCGCGGAGGTGGAGGAAGAGGGCGCCCGACCACAGGCGCAGCACGGTACGCTCGTCACGGCCGTCGTCGTGGGCGACGTAGTCGAGCTTGGACGCGCTGTCGAGGCGCAGGAGGGAGCCGCCGGCGAACTGGAACTCCGCGCGGCCGCCGCCGTCGGTCCAGACACGGTCGCCGGGCAGGAAGGGCAGGTTGGCCGTGGCCTCTTCCGCGCCCGTCTCGGTGGCGCGCTGGATGCTCACGCCCTCTTCCACGTGGCGGATGCGCCCATGACGGTACGACTGCGCGAACACGGCCGGCGACA
This sequence comes from Acidobacteriota bacterium, assembly GCA_003222295.1. GTDB lineage: Bacteria > Acidobacteriota > Vicinamibacteria > Fen-336 > Fen-336 > AA29. The sequence goes on from QHVP01000591.1 coordinate 666, forward strand.
CGGTCAACGCGAGCACGGTCAGCACGCACAGGCGGCGCATCGCTCTTCCCCCCATCTCACCTTCGTGCCCCACGACGGCGCGCACGGCGGGTCTCATCCGATCGCGCCACCCGTCCCCGAAGCGGGCGGTTCGGGCTCGCGCCGGACCAGCATGGCCCGCCAGAGGCTCAGCAGGGCCTCGCGCGTGGCGTCGAAGAGCGGTCGGATCATTACGGGTGTCCCTTCCGTGAAGACGTCTGGCCCCGCCGGCGAGGGGAGCAATATCCGTGCCCCTGGGTCGCCATAGCCAACTGATTGATGATACGTCGATTGCGTGGTTCAGACACCTCCGCCCATGTCCCCATGCGAGGCCACGTGTCCTCATCAAGGACGCCTCGGTCCGGTCAGTCGATGTCGGTGATGATCAGCGTGTTGGTGCGGGCGTCGAACACGACATCGCCTCGGGGCGAGAGGAACTTCTTGATCAGCGGCGCAATTTCCGCGGCCTTCGCGTACGAGAGCGTGTAGCGCACCGTGCGCAGGGGACGGTTGAGCTTCTGCTCCTCGGCGAGGCGGCGACGCTCCTGGTGCTCGGACGTGAGCTTCGCGACGGGGGCCACGCGGACGATGCCGTTGTCGCTCTCGGAGCCCAGGCCGCACACGCGGAGCGCGATGTCGAGCGCGCTGTCCCAGGGAACTTCCTTCAGCTTCAGCGTGAGCTTGCACGAGGTGCCGGGGTCGATGACGACCTGGAAGTTGCCGACCTCGGACAGGAGGCGGACGACGTCGACGACGTCGGCATCCTTGAAATCGATGCTGATGCGCGCCTCGGCGGAAGGGGCGGACGTCGCGCGAAGCGTCGGGGCGTCGGCGGCGCCGACGGCAGGCGCACCCAGCGCGACGGACAGGAGGACGGAGGGAAGGAGACCCATACCGGCATCGTAGCACGCGCTTCCGGCCGCGCTACGGCGCGCGGCCGGAGGCGTGAGGCGGCTCACGCGAGGGCGGGCGGCGGCTACTGACCTTGCGAGACCGAGACGACGGGGAGCACGTTCGCCTTGATGCCGTCGATCTCGCCCGTGACCTCGAAGTAGCCCTTGTGCAGGATGTCCACGCGCAGCAGGAACGGCTGGCTGCTGCCTTTCACCTCGACGATCCCGTCCTCGTCACTGACGTTCCACTCCGGCGGGTTGATCCACTTGCACTTCTCGCCCGCGCCGTTGCGCTGGGAGAAGTCGAACACGACGAACTCGCCCGGGTGGACCACCCAATTGCCGTCGCCGTCCTGGGTGGGATCGCGGTAGTTGAATCCACCGGTGTCGATCGAGCGGACGGCGACCTTGGCCTGCGTGATCGGGCCGGGGGGCAGATTGTCGCGGGGGTCAGCCGTTCCTCCCCCCGGGAGCGGCGTGGGCGAGGCGACGGTGACGGGACCATTGGTGGTGATCCCGATCTCCAACGCGCCCGACTCGGTCGTGGTGCCCGCGTTGTAGAGCCAGAAGTTGTAGACGGCGTTGGCGGCGGGGTTGCTGAAGGTGAGCCGCTTGGGCTTGCCGGTGCCCTCCGCGCGTGCCAGGACCGTGCACTGACCGGCCTGGAGGTTCGGGAAGCCGGGGGAGCGTCCGTCCGTCGCGTAGACATCGATCGGGTTGGATGCGCTTCCCCACTCCACCGTCACGTCCATCATCCCGATCGGCGGGTTGTCGATGGCCTTGAAGGTGGCCGAGCCCGCGCGCAGCGTGAAGTCCGCGTTGCCGATGACCGTCCGCACCTGCTGCGCGGGAGTCGAGGCCCCGGGAGTGGGGGTGGAGGGACTGCCTCCACCGCAAGTAGAAAGGCAAGCGATCGTAAAGGCGACGGCAACGAGACGACCCAGCACGATACCCTTCATGGAGCATCCCTCCTGCACGTCCACGCACCGCGTCCCGCGGGAAAACATCGGATTCTACACGTCGGCAGGCCCCGGTTCAACCGGCCCGGTCAGAACTGGGCGGGAACGCAGGTCGTGATGTAGGCGCGGCGCACGTAGCCGCCCGACGTCCAGATGTTGTATTGCTCGTGGAACTGGTTCGTGTTCTTGACCGCGATCTCTTCGTTGTCGTCCTTCGCGCAGATGCCCTGGGCGTGGATCGCCTCCACGACGGCGTCGATGTACTTCTGACGGTCCCTGACCTTCCAGCTCCCCGCGCCGAGGTTGTTGCTGAAGTCGAAGAGCAGCGGCTGCTGGGCGATCACGTTCTCGACGGCCGTGTTCACGCAGCCGCTGAGCTTCGGGTCGAGCTTGGGGCACTCGATGTGGAGGTCGGGCAGCGAGGGGAACGGGCACACGAAGGCGCGCGGGGTGGGAGAGGGCGACGGCACGGGTACGGGCGTGGGAG
>QHVP01000093.1:0-21752 GCA_003222295.1 Acidobacteriota bacterium
GTAGGCGAAGCCGAGGTGGACGAGGAACACGCGGTCGGTGCTCGCGGAGTCCGCCGCCGCCTCGCCCGCGCGCGGCCGCGCCAGCAGCGCTTCCAGCGCGCCGGCCGCGCCCGCGAAATCGCGGCGCCCCTCCAGGATCGTCACCTTGAGGTACGAGGCCTTGAGATCCGTGCGGTCCTGGGCCAGGAGCGCGTCCGCGGTCGCCCCCGCCTTGTCGAACTGACGCATGTCGCGCAGCGCACGCGCCTGCAGGTCCAGACCGAAGCGGTTCTTGGGATCGGCGAGGAGGACGGCCTCCGCCTCCTTGAGCGCTTCCGGATTGCGGCGCGCGCGCGCGAGCACCTCCCCCAGAGCGAGGTGCAGCCGGACGCTCTTGGGCTCGAGCTCGAGCGCCTTGCGGTAATTCAGGATCGCCTGGTCGTTCTGCTGGGCACGGGCGTAGGTGTCGGCGAGGGCCTGGTAGGCCCGCGAAGAGGACGGATCGAGCTCGACCGCCTTCTGCAGCGCGGTGGCGGCGCTGTCCGCGTCCCCCTTGGCGAGGTACTGGGAGCCGAGCTGGACGTAGGCCTCGAAGCTGCCGGGGCTGAGGTCGAGGAACCGCCGCCAGGCCGCGATGGCCTTGTCGTGCTCCTGGAGCTGCGGGTAGACGTTGCTCGCGAGGATCAGGAGCGTGGCCGCGTCGGTGGGCGCGAGCTTGAGGGCCTGCTCGTATTCGACCGACGCCTGGCGAAGAGCCTGCTCGTTTCCGTCGCCCTGCGCCTGCATGTGGCGGAGCTGGGCAAGGATGAGATGGGTCTCCGCGCTGTCCGGCGCGGCCTTGACCGCCGCTTCGGCTTCCGCGAGGGCCTCCGCGGACTTGCCCGTCTGCTGCAGGAGCCGCGCCACGTCCGCGCGGATCTCTCCGGCCTGGGGGTCGAGCCTCTGCGCCTTGCGGTACTCGGCCAGCGCTTCGTCGAGGTCGCCGGACAGCCGCGCCTGTTGCGCGAGGCTGTAATGCAGGTAGGCCGACGCCCGATCGGCGGCGGCGCGGTCGGCGGCGGCGGGGCTTCGGGCGACGGCGAGCGCGAGGAGAAGGGTCAGCAGGGCGTGGTCACTCCCAAGAGAGTGATTCTCACACGCGCTCCGCGAACGAGTCAAAGACGCCGGAGACGCCGGGACCGTAGGCGCCCCGGCGCCCCCGGAACGGCCCTAGGCCGCGCGTGAGGCGCGGTACTCGCCCAGGATCCAGTCCTTCACCCGCTTGACCTCGGCGGACAGGCCTTCCGCCGAGCGCAGGTAGTCGAAGTACTTGCGCTCCGTACCCGCTCCGAACGCCCGCGACGGGAACGTGACGTACACGTCGCCGTCGGTGCTGCGCCAGAGCGAGAAACCGACCAGCTTCATGCCGGCCAGGGGATCCTCGTCGAAGAGGACTTCCGCATCGCACACGAGCCGCTCCGGCCCGTTCACCTTCTCCACGAACTGCACCCGCATGACTCCTCCAGAGTGTGACAGGAGGCCGGCGGGAGAGATCCGGCCGTGCGGGGCGGGAAGCGCCGCCCCGGCGCCGTGTGCGGCGGCGCGCCGGCGGAGGTGAGCTTAGCCGCGCGCGCGGCCAGGGCAGGTCCGCGGCGGAGGACTCCTAGCTCGTCCGGTCCAGGCTGCCCAGGATCCCGGCCAAAGGCCGATCGCCGAGCGACGTCAGGACGAGATCCGCGCCCTCCATGGGAAGGGCGCAGGTGACCGCGTTGGGAATGCGCCCAGACGCGTCGCGGCGAGCAGGAAGAGGTCCGGAGCCGGCTTGACACGCGCGACGTGATCGCGCGAGCAGACGGTGTCGAAGAAGGGGCGGATGCCGTGACGCTCGAGCCACCCTTCCACCCAGGCCGAAGTGCTGCTGGAGGCGACCGCCGTCTTGAGGCCGGAGGCCCGCGCTTCCTGAACGCGCTCGGCCACGCCGGGCAGCAGGGGCAGGGCCTCGCAGCGGACCATGTTGCGGGCCCGCACCTCCTGCCGCAGCGCTTCGTGGTCGAAGTCCTCGCCGGTCAGCTTCGAGAGGTGCGCGCAGGGATCGTAGGTGCCGAACGTGCCGAGCGCGTGCTGCCAGACGTCGAGGCCCAGGTCGTGACCGCGCGCGCGGAACGTCGCGCGCCACTCCTCGAAGATGGGGCTCTCCGTGTCGAGGATGAGGCCGTCGAAATCGAGGATGAGGGCACCGAACTTCACGAGCCGTGCGGGGCCGGTCCCCGCCAGACCTCGCGTCGCGCCCCCGACGCATCCAGGGGCGTCGCCACCTCCAGGCCGTCCTTGCGGTCGATGAGCAGCAGCGCGCCCTTCGAGTAGTCGAACTCGGGCGTCATCCCGACGTCGATGAGGAACAGGCGGCCGCCTTTGGTCTGGATCGTGCCTTTGTCGCGGAAGGCGCCGGGGTCGTGGCCGAACACGATGTGGGCGGCGGGAAGGGCGGCGAGGTCCTTGTCGTCCGTGTCCCCCTTCCACCACTTGCGCGCTTCCAGGAGCGAGTCGTCCCCGATCAGGAATGGGTTCTTCCAGCGTCCGGAATCCACGACCGCGCGGAAGCGGTCGCCGATCTGGGTGAGGCTCATCCCCGACGTGGAGCCGGCGTGCGAGAAGAACCATCCGTTGACGCGGGCGGCTACGGGCAGGCCGAGGAAGAAGCGCCCGTAGGCGTTGCGGCCCTCCGCAACGTCGTGAAGGTCGATGTTGCGCTCGCTGAGCTCGCGCTCGAACTCCTCCGCCTTCTTCTTCTTGCCGGGCCGGGCCAGGAACTCGGCTTCGTGGTTGCCGAGGGTCACGATGACGTCCCCGCCCGCCGCGCGCGCCCCGCTCTGGAGGCTCATCATCAGGTCGAGCACCTCGAGGGATTGGGGGCCCTTGTCGATGAGGTCGCCCACGGAGACCAGCGTCCTCTTTCCGCCCGCCCAGGCATAGCCTCCCTTCGCCTTCGGGTCGGCGCGCGCGATCCCACCCACCTGGAGCAGGTGGAGGAGCCGATCGTAGGCGCCGTGTACGTCGCCCAGGGCGACGATCTCTTCGTTCGTGCTCTTGTCGACGACGGCCGGGAAGCGGTCCCAGTCGCGGGCGGGTCCCTTCCCCGCCCCTCCGGCACCCGCCTCCGACGCCGCGGGCGACCCCTTGAGGGCCGGGATGGTGATGGTCATTCCGCCCTTGAGCTTGATCTTCTCCGATTGGCCTTCGAGCATCAGCACCGCCCCGATGCCAACGACGAGCACGACGGCCAGGGCGATCATGGCCTGCAAGCCGAGGAAGAGGTGGGCCAGGGTGCGGAACTTGCGTCGGTTGGCCTCCGCCACTCCGTGCGCCTGCTCGGCCATCTCATCGACGAGCTGCGCGCGGGTCACTCGCTGCCACGCGCGCTGGTAATCGTCGAGGTCCCAGCGCAGGACATCCTCGTAATGGCGGATCCCGATGGGCGGGTTGGTGTCCCCCGCCCTCCGCCCATGGGCGATGGCCGGTCCCGCCTCTTCCGGACGGAGCGTCCCGATGGCGAGCAGGAACGTGGTCAGGACGAGGCCGGCATAAACGACGACGCCCATGACGATGGGCACGCGCTCGCGCGGGGGAATGGCCGCGAAGATCTCGTCGTTCGCAATCAGGACCAGGAGGAGGAGGTTGAGGGGCCCGAGCAGCATCAAGGCGAGCCGAGTCTTGTTGTCGGCCGTCTTCCAGAGCTTGAGGCCCTGGGCGAGGACCTCCTGGGCGGCACGGTAGCCGCGCCGCCCGGACAGAGGCACGCGCTGGGCGGCCAGGCGCTTGATCTCCTTGCGCCGTCGGCGTCCGGTGATTCCGACGTCGCTCATCCTGGCTTCGCCCTCGTATTGAAAAATACCACGGCCGCCGCGCCTACCGATCGCGCGGAGGGGTGCGATAGACTCGGCCCCATGGCGATCCACCCCGATCTTCTGGAGATCCTGGCCTGTCCGGTGTGCAAGACGCCGGTCGAGGTCGTGAAGGACGGCGCGGGGCTGCGCTGCGGCCAATGCCGGCGCGTCTATCCCGTCCGCGACGACATCCCGATCATGCTGCCCGAGGAGGCGACAGTCGAGGCCTGAGCTGGGCCGCCTGGACCGGGTGCAGCTCGGCCTCATGGCCGCCATCGCGGCCACCTGCCCCGTCTCCATCTTCGCCGCGCAGAGCATCGGCCTCAGCCTCGCCGTGCTCGTGTTCCTCGTGCGCCTCGCCCGCGGGCGGACGCGCCTGGAGCGCAGCCCTCTCGACGGGCCGATCCTCGCCTTCTCGGTGTGGACGCTGCTCTCCGCCGCCTTCTCGCCCGATCCGCTGACCTCCCACGACAGCGCGAAGAAGCTCGTGCTGTTCGCCCTCTTCTATCTCTCCGTGGAGGCGCTCACTCCCGAGCGCGACCGCGAGCGGATCCTCGACGCGGCGCTCCTCGGCGGCCTCGCCCTCGCCGCGGGGGTGCTGCTCGAGTACTACTTCCTCGGCTTCGATACGCTCCTCAACCGTCCCCACAGCTTCCTCGGCCACTACATGACGGCTTCCGGCCTCGTCATGGCCGTGCTCGTGATCGCGGCGGCGCGGCTCGCGTTCCATCGCGGCCGCCTGCCCCGTCCCTCCCCGCCCGACCTGCGCGCGCTGGCCGTGCTCGTGGCCGCGCTCTGCGCGATGACGGCGCTGCAATCGCTCGACCTGTTCGCGGTCGAGGCGGAGCGCCTCTTCGTGGCCGGCCTGGCCGCCGCGGGCGCGTGGATGGCTCTCTCGCGCGGGCCCTGGCCGGGCGCGGCGACGGGAACGACTCTCGCCCTGATCGTCGTCCCGGTGGCGTCGTGGGCCGTCGTCATCTCGCGTACCCGCAACGCCTGGCTGGGCACGCTCGTGGGCCTGGGCCTGATCGCGATCCTGCGCGCCCCGAAGCTGCTGTGGGGTCTGGCGGCGGCGGTGGCCGTCGTCCTGGCCGTGCGACCGGCGCCCGTGGTGGGCCGCCTCACCGTGGTGGACCCGAGCAGCGTCGACCGCTACTACATGTGGCAGGCCGGCATCGACATGATCCGCGACAAGCCGGTGTTCGGCCAGGGTCCGGGCCGGATCCTCGCCGTCTATCCGGAATACCGCTGGCCGCAAGCGCCGAACGCGCTGCAGCCGCACCTGCACGACAACGCCCTGCAGATCGCGGCCGAGCGCGGGCTGCCCTGCCTGGCCTGGTGGCTCTGGTTCGTGGCCGCGGCCATGGGCGACGCCTGGCGCGAAGTGCGCCGCGGCGCGGGATGGCCGGCGGTGGCCGCCCTCGCCTTCCTGGCCGCGTTCATGGCGGCCGGGCTGTTCGAATACAATTTCGGCGACTCCGAGATCCTCATGTTCACGCTGCTCGTCGCCGCGCTTCCCTACGCTCTCAGGCGCCAGCGCGCGCGGGCGGCCGCAGCGGCATGACCCTGTCCCCGGCGCGCGCGCGCGCCTTGCTGGCGGCGATGCGCGGCGGACGCGTCCTCGTGCTCGGCGACGTGATGCTGGACCAGTTCCTGTGGGGAAAGGTGGCCCGCATCTCGCCGGAGGCGCCCGTCCCCGTCGTGGAGATCACCGCCGAGACCTTCCATCTCGGCGGCGCCGCCAACGTGGCCGGCAACGTGCGGGCCCTCGGCGGCCAGGCGGTGGTGGCGGGCGTGATCGGGGACGACGGTCCGGGACTGCGTCTGCGCGCGGCGCTGGTGGAGGCGGGGGTCGAGGACGCGCTGAGCGTCGCGGACGAGGGCCGTCCCACGACGGTGAAGACGCGCATCATCGCCCACCACCAGCAGGTGGTCCGCGCGGATCGCGAGGCGGTGGCGCCGGTGGCGGGCGCGCTCGAGCGCGCGCTGCTGCAGCGCGTTCGCGCCGCCCTGCCCACCTGCGGCGCGGTGATCCTGTCCGATTACCACAAGGGCGTCGTCACCGCCGCGGTCATGAAGGCGGTGCTGGCCCTGGCCCGCCGGCGCGGCCTGCCCGTGCTGGTCGATCCGAAGGTCGCCCACTTCGCGCTCTATCGCCGGGTGGCCCTGGTGACCCCGAACCAGGCGGAAGCGGAGGAGGCGACGGGCGTGCGCATCCGGTCCGAGGCGGACGTGCTCACCGCGGGGGCGGCGATCCTGCGCCGGCTCCGCTGCGAGGCCGCGCTCATCACGCGCGGCGAGCAGGGGATGTCGCTCTTCGAGCCGGGACGGCGACCCCTCCACATCCCGACCGCCGCCCGCGAGGTCTTCGACGTGACCGGGGCCGGCGACACCGTGATCGCGACCATCGGCCTCGCCCGCTGCACGCGCGCCGGCCTTCCCGAGGCGGCGCGGCTGGCCAACCTCGCCGCGGGCGTGGTCGTGGGCAAGGTGGGCACCGCCACCGCGACGCCCGAAGAGGTGACGGCCGCCGCCGAGGCCGCGGCGCACTCGACATGAAGGTGGCCGTGGTGGGGGCCGGGCCGGCGGGAGCCCTGGCCGCCCTGCGCCTGGCCGGAGACGGTGCGCGCGTCGTCGTGTTCGACGCCTCCCATCCCCGGGAGAAGCCGTGCGGGGGCGGGCTCACGGCGAAGGCCCTGCGGCTCCTCCCGGCCGCGCCCGCGGGCGATCCCCTGCCCGTGCGGCGGCTGGACCGGTGCCGCTTCGATTCCGGCGCCGGCGACTCGGTCGAGGTCGCGCTCGCGCAACCGGTCGGGATCGCGTCGCGGCGCGCTCTCGACGCCTGGCTGCTGCGGCGGGCGGTCGAGGGCGGGGCCGTCCACGTGGCCGAGCGCGTGACCGCCGTCGACGCGGCCGGACGCGTACGCACGTCCGCCGGCCGCGACGAGACCTTCGACGTGGTGGTGGGGGCGGACGGAGCGGGCAGCCTGGTCCGGCGGACACTGCTCTCCCCGACGCCGCCGGGGCGGCTGATGATGGCCGCGGGCTGGTTCGCGCGCGGGGATTCCGAGATGGTCGTCCGCTTCGCGCCGGAGCTCGAGGGATACCTGTGGCTGTTCCCGCGGCCGGGCCACGTCGGCGTCGGCATCTGCTCTCCTCTGGCCCGCGTTCCCACCCGCCGGATGATCGACCGTCTCGAGTCGGAAGTGGCGCGGGCCTTCCCGGCTCTCGTCGACGAGGACGCGCCGCGCTACGCCCACACCATTCCATCGCCCACGGCCGATCCGCGGTCGCTGCTGGAGATCGCGGGGGATCGATGGGCTCTCATCGGCGACGCGGCCGCTCTCGCCGATCCCATCACGGGCGAGGGCATCTACTACGCGCTGCGCTCCGCGGAGGTGCTGGCGGACACGTTGCGTGAGGACGGGTCGGCACGCCGCTATCCGGAGCGCGCACTGCAGGCCTTCGGGCACGAGCTGCTCAAGGCGGCCGCGCTGCACGGCCGCTTCTACGCGCCCGGCTTCGCACGTCGCATGGTTCGCTTCGCCGCGCGCAGCCGGACCGTGCGCCGCGTGCTCGCGGACCTCGTGCTCGGCGAGCAGGGATACGGCGGGCTCAAGCATCGACTGTTGCGCGCCAGCCCGCGATTCGCGGTCGAGTACGCCGCGTCTTCAGTGGCCACGCATTGAACGCGATCGGTCGCTCCACCGCGCTGGGCCTCCTCGCCGCGGCCGCCGCCGCCCCCGCGCCTTCACCGTCCGCGCCGTCGCCGCGCCCGGTGTTCGAATCGCGGCTGAGCCTCGTGTACGTCACGGTGACCGTGCAGGATCGCGCCGGGCGAGTCGTGGCCGATCTGCCCGCGTCCGCGTTCGAGGTCCGCGAGGACGGCCAGCCGCGGCCGATCTCGGTCTTCTCGCGTGGCGGCGACGAGGGACTGGACCTCGACGTCGCGCTGCTCCTCGACACCAGCGGCAGCATGACCTCGGAGCTCCAGAGCGCCCAGCGGGCCGCGCTCGCGGTGCTGGAGAAGATACCGAGGCTGCGGCGGCGCACGGTCATATCCTTCGACACCGACATCCGGTTCTGGAAGCCCGAGGCCGATCCGATGGCGCTCCTGTCGGAGGTGATGGCGGCGCGGCCGCCCGATGGCGCGTCCGCCATTCGCTCCGCGGTGGCGGCCGGCATCGAGGACCTCCGGCGCGGGGGGTCCGCGCGCGGAGCGCTCATCCTGCTCTCCGACGGCGTCGACTTCGGAAGCCAGGTCAGCGAGACGCAGCTCTTCCGCACGATCGAGGGCGCCAATGTCGGCATCTACCCGATCCCGTTCGTGCCGTTGGGATGGGCATCCGGACCGTCCACCTATCGGCCGGGGACGGTAGGGCGGAGCGGCGGCGGCTTCCCGACCACGCCTGATACCCTGGCCGCGAGAGGCTTCCTCACCCGGCTCGCGAACGCATCGGGCGGGCTCGTCCTCCTTCCCGCCCGGCACAGGCTGGCCGGGGCCCTGGATCGGCTGCTCGAGGAGCTGGCGTCGCAATACGTCATCGGCTTCGCGCCGGCCGCGGCTACGCCGGGCCGTAGCCATCGTCTCGAAGTGCGGGTGGCCGACCGCCGTCTGAAGGTGCGGCACCGCGAGCGCTACCTCTCGCGCTGACGCATCCGCACCTCAGTGCCGGAAATGGCGCACGCCCGTGAACACCATGGCCAGCTTGTGCTCGTCGGCGGCGGCGATGACTTCCTCGTCCTTCACGGATCCTCCGGGCTGGATGACGGCGGTGGCCCCCGCCCGCGCGATCTCGTCGAGGCCGTCGCGGAACGGGAAGAACGCGTCCGACGCGGCCACGCTGCCCGTGAGCGGGAGTTGCGCCTTCAGGGCCGCGAAGCGCGCCGCATCCACGCGGCTCATCTGGCCCGCGCCCACGCCGATGGTCTGGACGGAACTGGCATAGACGATCGCGTTGGACTTGACGTGCTTGACGACGGTCCAGGCGAGGAGCAGCGCCTTCCATTCCTCCTCGGTCGGCTTGCGCTTGCTGACGACCTCGCAGTGGCTCCTCTCCAGGCGGTGCAGGTCCCACTCCTGCGCGAGCAGACCGCCCATGACGCGCCGCAGGTCGAACCCTGTCACCTTGTGGATGGCGGTGGTGTCCATGTCGAGCACGCGCAGGTTCTTCTTGGCCGCCAGCGCCTTCTTCGCCTCCGGCTCGTAACCGGGAGCGATCACCGCCTCCACGAACTTCTCGGCCAGGCGCTGCGCGGTGGTGCCGTCCACGCGGCGGTTGAAGGCCAGGATGCCGCCGAACGCGGACATGGGATCGCACTCCCACGTCGTGTGCTTCACGATCACGCAGGCGGGGTCCGGGAGCTCGGTGACCAGGCGCCAGGCCGCGTCCAGATCGAGGATGTTGTTGAACGAGAGCTCCTTGCCCTGGAGCTTGCGCGCGGAGGCCACCGAATACAGCGTCGAGCCGAGGTCGCTGTAGAACGCGGCGCGCTGGTGCGGGTTCTCGCCGTAGCGCAGGTCCTGCACCTTCTCGAAGGAGAGGGCAAGGCGGTACGGGAACACCTCTTCCGTCTCCGCGACTCCGTAGGAATCGCCCTTGGCCTCCACCTGGGCAAAGTATCCGGCGATGGCCGCCTCGTAGCGCGAGGTGTGGCGGAAGGCCTTCTGGGCGAGGTAGAGGCGCGTGGCCGCGTCCGGCCCGGCGTCGCGGTCGCGCTGCTCGAGGAGGAGCGTGTAGTCGGCGGGATCGACGACCACGGCCACCTGCGCGAAGTTCTTGGCCGCCGCCCGCAACAGGGTGGGCCCGCCGATGTCCACGTACTCCAGCGCCTCCGAGAAGGGCACGCCCTTGGCCACCCGATCCTCGAACGGATAGAGGTTGACCACCACCACGTCGACGGGGGTCACGCCGTGCTCGCGCAGCGCCTGCTCGTGCGCGGGCAGGCCGCGCTTGGCCAGGATGCCCGCGTGCACCTTGGGGTGGAGCGTCTTGACCCGGCCATCGAGGATCTCGGGGAACCCGGTGACCTCAGAGATGCCGGTGACCTTCACGCCCTCCTTGCCGAGCTCCTGGGCGGTGCCGCCGGTGGAGACGATCTCGAAGCCGCGCGCGCTGAGCCCGCGCGCCAGCTCGACGATACCCTCCTTGCGGTATACGGAGATGATCGCGCGCCGTGTCATTGCTGTTCCCTCGTGGCGGTCTGGGGTACGCGGCCCGCGCCCGGGATGGGGGGCGCGTCGCTGGGTCGGACGGGAAGAGGGCTCGGGATGCGCGTGAGGTCGCCGCGCGCCTCGCGCCACACCGCGAGCCAGGTGGCGGCGATGGCCGTCACCGCCCGCGAGTAGGACAACGAGGCCACGCCGAACACCGGCGACCGGTAGTCGATCATGCGATGGTCGATCACGCGGCCGTTCTGGAACAGCTCGCCGCGGATCACGCCGGCCTGGGTGCGGCTGCGGCCGAGGAGGCCGTTCCAGTAGCGGGGCAGGTCCCGCCGCTGCAGCTTGAGCGCGGGCGGGTCGTCGAGCACGACCGGGATCTTGTCCAGGCTTCCCTCGACGAAGGCGTAGTACTCGCGCGTGACCCCGGCCGGATAGCCCTCCGGGCCGCCGGTGAGGACGGGATCGGACAGGTCGGCGGGCACGCGCAGCAGCGCGCCCAGTCGCACGACCCCGTCCGTGACCCGCCGCTGGCGCAGCAGGTCCAGCGCTTCCGTCGCGTGCGCCTCGAGCACGGAGACCGTCGCCGGCCGCAGCTCGCCCGCGTTGAAGTCGGTGACGAGGGCCTGGCCCAGCTCGGGGGACATGGCCCGCGAGGCCTCGAAGATCTCCTTCTCGTGGTCGGCCATCAACTGGGCGAGGCTGCGCGGCACCAGGCGGCGCGCGTCGCGGGCCAGCGCCTCGACGATGGCGGCCGGCCAGGCCTGCGCGGCCCGCGGCGCCACCAGCGCGAGCAGGACGGCGAGGATCGTGCGCGCCGTCGCCGCGGGGCGCCTCATTTCACCGGCTTGGCCTTCAGGCTCACCTTGCCGTCCTTGGTCTCCAGCCGGAAGTCCACGGCCTGCGCGCCCTTCTCGCTCAGGATGCGCGCCGCCTGCTGCGAGATGATCTTCTGGAAGCTCTCGAATTTCACCGGCGCGGCCTCGCCCGTCGCCTTGCGCGCCTCCAGGAACCGGTCGAAGAGCGATCGTACGGCGGCGGCGTCCCCTCCGGGGTCCTTCACGCGCACCTCGCCCGACCCGGCGGTGGCGCCCCGCGCGCCTTCCGGCGGCGGGGGCGCGTGGACGGGCGGCGGGGCCACGCGCCGCTCGTAGACGCCGTGAATCCCCATCGGCCGCCCCTCCTCGATCGCGCGCAGCCGCTTGTTCCACAGCTCGTTGAAGGTCGCGTAGCGGGAGGCGAGGGTCTGGTAGCGGAAGCGCTCGGTGTTGTTCCGGATCTCCGCGTACGCGTACTTCTTGATCAGGGCCTCGACGCGGGCCTTCATGTCGTTCGGCGGTTTCTTCTCGACTCCGCCGAAGAACTTCTCCCATTCGATCTGGAGCTGCCGAAACGACCTCTCCAGGATGTCCAGGTCGTCGTTGATGGGCGAGGAGGGCGGCACGCCTCAGTCCCCTTCGCGGACGAAGAGCCAGAACAGGGGCAGCCACAGCTCGGTCGCGTAGGGAACGCGCTTGCCGTCCACGAGCACTTCCGTGCCCGGCCGCGCGCCGACGAGCTGGAAGAGCGCGCGCAGGGCCGAGGCCTGGCCCGTCTCGAAGGCCGCGTGGTGCAGGAGGCGGTCGTCCTCCTGCCTCTCGCGGTAAAGGTGGGACCGGCGCGCGAGCTCGAGCGCGCGCGCGGCCTCGGGTCCCTCGAACGGCTCGAACTCGATGGCGACGCGGAACGGCCGCGGACGGCGGCCCGGGTAGAGGATGTCCGCCATCTCGTCGGGGAGGTGCGCGATGTCCGGCTCTTCGCGGGGGAGGACGGGCGGGAGACGGTCGGCAAAGGTCCTGGCGCGCTCCCGACCCATGGCGGCGAGAATAGGGCACGCCTCCAGAAAGGTCAACGCAGACCTATACTTCTCCGCATGTCCGCCGGGGCCGACCCTCGCCGCCTGCTGCCCTCGGTCGAGCAGGTCCTCCAGCGGACCGAGGTGCGCGCGCTGGAAGCGCGCCACGGGCGGGCCCTGGTCGTGCGCGAGCTGCGCGCGCTGGTCGAGGACGCGCGGACGCGGGCCGCCGCCGGCGATCGCGCGGCCGTGGAGGCGGTCGCGGCCGACCTGCCCGCGCGTCTCGCCGCGCGCCTGGACCAGGCCCGCGCCGCCTCCCTGGTCCCCGTCATCAACGCCACCGGCGTGGTCGTGCACACGAACCTCGGACGCTCGCGCCTCCCCGCGGAGGCGGCGGCGCAGGTCGCGCGCATCGCGACCTCGTATTCGAACCTCGAGTTCGACCTCGCCGGAGGGGACCGTGGGCAGCGCGAGGTGCATGCCGAAACGCGACTGCGCGCCCTCGTCGGCAGCGAGGCGGCGGTCGTGGTCAACAACAACGCCGCCGCCGTGCTCCTCGCCGTCAACACCTTCGCGGAGGGGCGCGAGGTGCTGGTCAGCCGCAGCGAGCTGGTCGAGATCGGCGGCTCCTTCCGGATCCCCGACGTGCTCCGCAAGGGCGGCGCGCGCCTGCGCGAGGTCGGCACCACCAACCGCACGCGCACCGCCGACTACCGGTCCGCGCTCGGCCCCGATACCGGGCTCATCCTGAAGGTCCACCCCAGCAACTTCCGCATCGTGGGCTTCACGGAAGCTCCCTCGCGGAGCGATCTGGTCGCGCTGGCGCACGAGGCGGGAGTGCCGATGGTCGAGGATCTCGGCAGCGGGCTCCTGGCGCCGCTCGCCGGGCTGGACGAGACCACGGTGGCGGAGAGCCTGCGCGGCGGCGTGGACGTCGTGACCTTCAGCGGCGACAAGCTCCTGGGCGGCCCCCAGGCCGGCCTCGTGGTCGGGGCGGCGGCGCGGATCGGAGCGATGCGCGCGAACCCGCTGTACCGCGCCCTGCGCGTGGACAAGATGACGCTGGCCGCCCTGGACGCCATCCTGGTCATCCACGAGTCGGGACGCGCCGCGGCCGACCTTCCGACCGTGCGCATGCTCTCGGCCCCCGTGGGCGAGGTGCGCGCACGCGCGGCCGCCTTCGCCGCGCGCATCGGACCGGAGGCGCCGGAGCTGACCCTGTCCATCCTGGACGGCACCTCCGCCGCCGGAGGCGGTGCCGCGCCCACGGCCGAGATCCCGACGGCGCTCGTGCGGGTCGCCCATCGCGCGAAGAGCGCGCAGCGCCTGGCCGAGGAGCTGAGGATGGGGGATCCGCCCGTGGTGGCCCGCCTGGCCGACGGCGCGCTCGTGCTGGACCTGCGCACGGTGGCGCGGGAAGAAGAGGATGGGCTGGCGGGCGCGCTCGTGCGCGTGGCGGCCGATCCGTCTCGGAACGGATAGGCCGGAAAGCGCCGCCGCTTCGCGCGGAGCGCGGGTCCCGCCGTGGACGGTCTCGCCAGGATTTGATTGTACTCACTTTGCATACGATCGTTTGCCCCCTGGAAGAGGGGCGGAAGCAGCGAGACCGCCGTGAACGTTCGCGCGTGTGGCGAGGCCCCCAGCGGGCGATTTCGGCCGCGACACCGGGATCTTCGCGCGGTGTCCTGGCGGCGATCGCCACTGTACTCGATCTGAGTACAGTCATTTCTCCCCGGAGGCATTCAGCCCGGGAGACGATCACGGAGCCCCCGCGACGCGGGCGGCCTTGCTACTCCCAGCGCGCGAATGGCATCATCGCTCGCCATGAGCAAGACGCGGGTCCTCGCCGTCCTCGCTCTCGCCGCCCTGGCCGCGCCGGCGTTCCCGGAAGAGGTCACGCGCCGCGTCGGCCGCCTGGTCGTCTCCGTCGACGAGTCGTCCGCCTATCCGGGAGGCCTGCTCAGCGTGCGTCTCCGCTCCGGCCTGCGCTACGGCGCCGTTCACGCGATCCTCGCAGGGCGGCGCTGTCCCTTCCTGCTCTCGCACCGCGGCCTGCGCGCCCTGGTGCCGGTGCCGGTGGACGGCCAGCCCGGGCCGACGACCCTGGGCATCGAGGTACTGGCGGGCCGGGGCCGGCAGCGCTTCGCCCTGCCGATCACGGTAGCGGAGCGCAGCTATCCCGCGCGCAGCGTCCTGCTGCCGGAAGTCAAGAAGGCGATGCTCACGTTGCCCACCGGCGTGCGCGACGGCCGGCTCGTGCAGCTCTATCTGCGGACGGTGAGCAAGAAGCAGGAGTGGAGCGGGCCGTTCCACGCTCCGGTGCCCGCTCCGGCCGAGCCCAGCTTCGGCTGCCCGCAGACCTACGACGCGCCGCCGCCGGTGGAAGCGAAAACGGATGCGATCTGGGGCGAGTATCACCGCGGCCTCGACTACCTCGTGCCCGCGGGCACGCCCGTGTCGTCACCCGCCGCGGGCACCGTGCTCTTCGCGGGCCCGCTGCTCCTCACCGGCGAGACGGTGGTGCTCGATCATGGTCAGGGCGTGGTGAGCGTGTTCTACCACCTCGCGTCCACTCCGGTGCGCGAAGGAGACTGGGTCGAAGCGGGCGCGCCCCTGGGTCTCACCGGCGAGACGGGAATCGCGGCCGTGCCGCATCTGCACTGGGGGGTCTATGTCCACGGAGTGGCGGTAGACCCCCACGTGACAGAGACGTTCGCGGACTAAGTCCCGGCGTCGCGCCGCCGAGGCACGGGAGCGGCGGCGCGGCGCCGGTTCCGTTGTCGTTCGTTGTTGCTGTTGTTGTTGCTACCGCAGTGATCCCGCCGCCGCCCTCGCCCACGCCATCAATGGCCCGGGGTATACGCCCAGAACCAGCACCACCGTGGTCGAGATGGTGAGAGCGAGCGCCGCACCCGTGCCCACTCGCGACCAGGGATCCTCGCCCACCGGCGGCTCCATGTACATCGCGACCACCACGCGCAGGTAGTAGTACGCGGACACGACGCTCATCAGCATGCCGATGATCGCGAGGTGCGCGTAGCCCGCCCGCACCGCGGCGCTGAACAGGTAGAACTTGCCCACGAAGCCGCCGGAGACGGGCACGCCCGTGAGCGAGACGAGGAAGACGGTGAGGGCGGCGGCCAGCAGGGGGCGGCGCTCGGACAGGCCGGCCATGTCCGACAGCGTCACCGGCTCGCGGCCGCTGCGCGTGAGCGCGGCGAAGGCGCCGAACCCGCCGAGGTTCACGGCCGCGTAGGTCACCAGGTAGAACAGGATGGCCTCCGTCCCCAGGCCCGGCGCCGCCACCAGCGCCGTCATCAGGTAGCCGGCGTGGGCCACGGACGAGTACGCGAGCATGCGCTTGAGGTTCGACTGGGCCAGCGCGCCCAGGTTGCCGATGATCATGGTGACGATCGCGAGCACGGCGACCGCCGGCTGCCAGTGCGCGGCCAGGCTGGGCAGCGCTTGCAGGAAGACGCGCAAGAACGCGCCGAAAGCGGCCGCCTTCACCCCGGCGGCCATGAGGGCGGTCACCGTCGTGGGCGCTCCCTCGTAGGCGTCGGGCGCCCACATGTGGAAGGGCACGCTCGCCACCTTGAACCCGAATCCGACGAGGAGGAGGGCGGTCGCCACGAGCGCGAGCGCGGTGGCGGCCCCCGCGGAGGCCACTCCGGCCGCGGCCGCGGCGGGCGCGATCCCGCCGGCCCTCAGGCCCTGGGCGATGAGGGCCAGCGACGTACGCCCGGTGAGACCGTACAGCAGGGCGACGCCGTAGAGGAAGAAGGCGGAGGAGAAGGAGCCCGTGATGAAGTACTTGAGCGCGGCCTCCTGGCTCTCCGGACGGTCGCGCTGGAGCCCGGCCAGGGCGTAGACGGCGACGGACATGATCTCGAGGGCCACGAAGACGGCGACCAGCTCGAGCGCGGACACGAGTCCGAGCATGCCCACGATCGCGAACAGCACCAGCGCGTAGTACTCCCCGCGGTCCGTGGCCGTCTCGCGCAGGTAGGACGTCGAGAGCAGCACGGCCACGATGCCGATGGCGAGGATGAGGGCCTGGAAGAACAGCGCGAAGTCGTCGGCCGCGACGCTGGTCGCGAGCACGGCGCCGCGACCGCGGCCGCCCGCGATCACGACCACGGCCACCAGGGCCCCCGCGAGGCCGGCCAGGGACAGCGCGGCCGCGGGAGCACGCCCGCCCTTCGGCGTGAAGGCCTGGGCCAGCAGCACGGCCAGACCGGTGACGGCGACCACGATGGCCGGGAACAGCGGGCGGAGATCCAGGCTGGCGGGAGTCATCGCCGCTCTCCCACCGGCCCACCGACCATCGCCGCCGCCGCCCTCGTCGGCGGCGAGGGCTTGCGCATGCGCGTGCCCGTCTCGTAGACGAGGCTCTGTACCGAGGGCTCGATCAGCCGCGTGAACAGCGGGCTGGCCACTCCCATCACGATGGCCAGCACGACGAGCGGGATCAGCACCGCGAACTCGCGCGCGGAGAGGTCCGGAAGCGTGCGGTTGACGGCGTGGGTGACCTCGCCGTACAGGACGCGCTGGACCATCCAGAGGACGTACCCCGCGGCCAGGACCACGCCCATCGAGGCCAGCGCGACCATGGAGTGGCTGAGCGACCACGAGCCCAGCATGATCAGGAACTCGCCGACGAACCCGTTGAGGCCGGGCACGGCCAGCGACGAGAGGCACACGAGCAGGAAGAGCGACGAGAACCAGGGCATCACCGACTTCAGGCCGCCGTACTCCGCGATGGCGAACGTGTGGCGGCGGTCGTAGAGCATGCCTACGCAGAAGAACAGCGCGCCCGTGGAGATCCCGTGGTTCAGCATCTGGTACACCGCGCCCACCACGGAGGTGGTGTTGAAGGCAGCGATGCCGAGCATGACGAACCCGAGGTGGCTCACCGACGAGTAGGCGACGAGCTTCTTGAGGTTCGGCTGCACCAGGGAGACCAGCGCCCCGTAGACGATCCCTACCACGGCCAGGGCGCCGATGTACGGCGCGAACTCGTGCGCCGCGTCCGGGAAGAGCGGGAAGGCCAGGCGCAGGAAGCCGTATCCACCCATCTTCAGCAACACGCCGGCCAGGATGACGGAGCCGGCGGTGGGCGCCTCGACGTGCGCGTCGGGCAACCAGGTGTGGAACGGGAACATCGGGACCTTGATCGCGAAGGCCAGCGCGAAGGCGGCGAAGAGCCACATCTGCAGCGACGGCGCGACCGGCGACTGGGTGAGAAGGAGGATGTCGAAGCTGTGCGCGCTGGACGTCTTGTAGAGCGCGATGAAGGCGACGAGCATGAGCGCGCTGCCCGCCATGGTGTACAGGAAGAACTTGACCGCGGCGTAGATGCGCCGCTCGTGTCCCCAGATCCCGATGAGGAAGTACATCGGTATGAGCATGGCTTCCCAGAAGATGTAGAAGAGGAACAGGTCGAGGGCCACGAACACGCCCAGCATCCCCGCTTCCAGGAGCAGCATGAGGATCTGGAAGGCCTTCACGCGCGAGTGGATCGAGCTCCAGGAACCGAGCAGGGCGATGGGGGTGAGGAAGGTCGTGAGGATGATGAGCCAGAGAGAGAGCCCGTCGATCCCCACGTGATAGCGGATGCCCAGCGCGGGCATCCAGTTCCTCGAGACCTCGAACTGCATCCCGGGCACGGGCTGGAACCCCTCGACGAGGGCGAGCGACAGGATGAAGATGCCCGTGGTCAGGGAGAGGGCGACGATCTTGTGCGCCCGCTCGGCCCGGCCCGGAATGAAGGCGTGGGCGACCGCTCCCACCACCGGAAGCAGGACCAGGACGGCCAGGAGGTCGAGCGTCATCGCCGCCACAGCAGGTAGGAGAGGACGGCCACCGCCCCGCCCAGGATGACCAGGGCATAGGCCCGGACCAGCCCCACCTGCACGGTGCGCACCGAGCGGGCGACCGCGGCCGCCACCGAGGCCACGCCGTTGACGGCGCCGTCGATGAGGCGCACGTCGACGCCGCGCCAGAGCACGTCTTCGCTGCCGCCCACGATCACGCGAGACGCGATCCGGTCGTAGAGCGTATCGAACCCGTACTTGTTCTCGAGCACCCGCGCCAGCCCGCGGGCGGAGGAGTAGATGCGCGAGGGGATCTCGGGGAAGGCGAGGTAGAGGTAGTAGGCCACCAGGATCCCGATGATCGCGGCCGCGGAGGCGACGATCGGGAGCCAGACGGGATGGGGCGCCGCGTGCGCGCCCTCCCCCACCCGGATGGCGGGCTCGACGAAGTGCGGGATGTCGATGTACCCGCCGACGGCGCTGCCGATGGCCAGGATCACCAGCGGCCCGAGCATGACCCAGGGGGACTCGTGGACATGGGAGCCGGTCTCGGCGTCACCCCGGTACGTGCCGAGGAAGGTCAGGATCACCGCGCGCGTCATGTAGAACGCGGTCAGCAAGGCGACGATCAGCCCCACCACGAACAGCACCGGCCGCCCCGCCTCCAGCGCTCCGCCCAGGATCGCGTCCTTGCTGAAGTAGCCCGCCAGGCCGGGAATTCCCGCGATGGCGAGGGTGTCGATCACGAACGTCCAGAAGGTCACGGGGATCCGGCGCCACAGGCCGCCCATCTTCCGCATGTCCTGCTCGCCGCCCAGGGCATGGATCACGGACCCGGAGCCGAGGAAGAGCAGGGCCTTGAAGAACGCGTGCGTGAAGAGGTGGAACACGGCCACTCCGAAGGCGCCCACCCCGCAGGCCAGGAACATGTAGCCGAGCTGGCTGACGGTCGAATAGGCCAGTACCTTCTTGATGTCGGTCTGCACGAGCGCGATGGTCGCGCCGAGCACCGCCGTCGCCGTCCCGATGACCGCCACCACCGTCATCGCCGTGGGCGACAGGCTGTAGAGCGCCCCCAGGCGCGCCACCATGTACACGCCCGCCGTGACCATCGTGGCCGCGTGGATGAGGGCGGACACCGGCGTCGGGCCTTCCATGGCGTCGGGCAGCCACACGTGCAGCGGGATCTGCGCGCTCTTGCCGCAGGCCCCCACGAACAGGAGCAGGCACACGGTGGTGATGGGTCCGAGCTGCCAGAGCGACTCCTCCGTCAGCGACGTCGCGTTGTTGACCAGGTCCACGAGGTCGAGGGTGCCGAAGAGGTTGAAGGCCAGGATCATCCCCAGGATCAACCCGACGTCGCCGATGCGGTTCACGATGAAGGCCTTCTTGCCCGCGTCGGCCGCGCTCTTCTTCGTGAACCAGAAACCGATGAGGAGGTAGGAGCAGAGGCCCACGCCCTCCCAGCCCACGAACAGCAGGGGGAGGCTGCCGCCCAGCACGAGCAGCAGCATGAAGAACGTGAACAGGTTCAGGTAGGAGAAGTAGCGGACCCGGTCCGGATCATGGGACATGTAGCCGACGGAGTAGATGTGGATGAGCGAGCCCACGCCCGTGACCACGAGAACCATCACCGACGAGAGGTTGTCGACGAGCAGGCTCATCTGGACGCGGAAGGATCCGGCCGCGATCCACTCGAACCCGAGGTAGGGCTGGGTGAAGCGGAGGCCGGTGTCGCCGCCCGGGAACTGCATGACCCGGTAGACGGTCGCCACCGCCAGCGCGAACGAGGTGAGGACGGTGCCGCAGGCCAGCCAGCAGGCGCCCGCCCCTTCACCCTGGTCCCGGATGGCGTCGCCGAGAAGGGCGAGCACGGTGAACCCGAGGAGCGGCAGGAGCAGGACGGCGAACGGCACCGCATCGGGGAAGGAGCGCAGCAGCCAGCCGCCGGCCCCGAAGAGCAGGATGAAGGCCAGGAGGACGATCCAGGGCGAGCCGGCAAAGCCGGCGTCCGGCGGATGGGGGTGCCCGGTGCCGTGGCCGGCGGGAGCGTGCGCGGGGGGTGCGCCCTCGTCGTGGCTGGAAGCCGGCTCGTGATTGGAGTGGGCCACCATCACCACTTCATGAGGCTGAAGGCGTCCACGTCCAGGGTGTCCTTGTGCCGGTGGATCGAGATGATGATGGCGAGGCCCACCGCCGCTTCCGCCGCCGCCACCGTCAGGACGAAGAAGACCAGCACCTGCCCCTCGAGATTGCCCCAGGCCCGGCTGAAGGCGATGAAGGCGAGGTTGACGGCGTTGAGCATCAGCTCCACGCACATGAAGACGGTGATGACGTTGCGGCGCAGGAACACGCCCACCACGCCGATGGCGAAGAGCGCGAGGCTGAGCAGGAGCGCGTGCTGGATGAGGGTGGGGCTCACGAGCTGGGATCCCGCTTGGCCAGCGCGATGGCGCCGACGAGGGAGGCCAGGATCAGGATCGAAGTAGCCTCGAACACGTACAGGTACCGGGCGTCGAAGAGCAGACGGGCCACCTGCCGGGCGGAGGCATCGAAACCGCCCGCGAGCGCGGGGCGCGCCGCCACCAGCACCGATCCGATTTCCCCGACCAGGAGCGCGCCGAGGCCGATGGCCACCAGCTTGAAGACACGGCCCTCCCCGGGCGCGCGCACCTCGGTCCGGACGTTGAGCAGCATCAGCACGAAGAGGAAGAGGACCATGATCGCGCCCGCGTACACGATGATCTGCAGGGCGGCGATGAAGGGCGCGCCGAACAGGCCGAAGACCGCGGACAGCGAGACCAGGGTGACGATCAGCGCGAAGGCGCTGTAGGTCGGGTTGCGCTGCGCGACCATGACCAGGGCCGCGCCCAGGGCCAGAGCGCCGAATACATAACAGAGGATGGCCTGGAAGAGCGCCATGCTCACGATTGCCGCCAGAGCACGAGGGCCGCGGCCACGAAGATCCAGGCCATCGCCACCGGGACCAGCACCTTCCAGCCGAAGTGCATGAGCTGGTCGTAGCGGAACCGGGGTACCGTCCCCCGCAGCCAGATGAAGAAGAACAGGAAGGCCAGCATCTTCCCGATGAACCAGATCGGGGAGCTGGGCACGCCGGGGATCCCGAAGTGCCAGCCGCCGAGGAAGAGGTTCGCGCCCACCGCGGAGGCGGTGATCATGTTGATGTACTCCGCCATCTGCAGGAGCGCGAAGCGCATCGAGGAGTACTCGGTGTGGAAGCCGGCCACGAGCTCCGTCTCCGCCTCCGGCAGGTCGAAGGGCGTGCGGTTCACCTCGGCGGTGGCCGCGATCAGGAACACCGCGAAGGCGGGGAGCTGGCGGATCGCGTTCCAGTGCCAGAGCCAGCCCGCCTGGCTGTCCACGATGTCGCGGATGCGGAAGGAGCCGGCGACCATGATCAGCGTGACCCAGCTCAGCCCCAGCGCGAGCTCGTACGAGAACATCTGCGCGGACGAGCGCAGGCCGCCGATGAGCGTGTACTTGTTGTTCGCGGCCCAGCCCGCGCTGCAGGAGGATGGGCCGCCCCTTGATGTGGATCGTGCCGCCGTAGGGCACGACCGCGACGGCCAGGAACGCCGTCACCACCGCGAGCGCGGGCGCGGCCACGAACAGGAGCTTGTTCGCCCCCGCCGGGATGACCTCTTCCTTGAAGAAGAGCTTGATGCCGTCCGCCACCGGCTGGAGGATGCCGAAGGGTCCAGTGCGGTTCGGCCCCAGACGGAACTGCATGAAGGCCAGCACGCGCCGCTCGACGTACGTCATCAGCGAGAAGAGGCCCAGCAGGGCCTGGAAGAGCACCAGCACCTTGATGGCGCTGATGGCGATCTCCTGCTGTAGGGGGGTGAGGCTCATGTCGCCGCCGCCGGCTGGACGGCGCCGGCCTTGCTCTTGGCCTCTTCGAACGTCTTCGCCACGCGGCGCCAGCAGCCCTTCTCACGCACGTGGTACTCGTACTCGTCGCGGAACCGGGT
This sequence comes from Acidobacteriota bacterium, assembly GCA_003222295.1. GTDB lineage: Bacteria > Acidobacteriota > Vicinamibacteria > Fen-336 > Fen-336 > AA29. The sequence goes on from QHVP01000093.1 coordinate 21,648, forward strand.
GAGGGTGGACAGGGGAGGGGTGGCCGCGGCATCGCCGAAGGCGCAGACCGTCTTGCCCATGATGGAGTCGCAGACCGTGGAAAGGATCTCCAGGTCGCGCGGCGT
>QHVP01000093.1:21968-31705 GCA_003222295.1 Acidobacteriota bacterium
CGGGCGTGGACGATCCGCCCGGGATCACGCAGCGGAGCTTGTGTCCGTCCCGCATACCCTGGGCGAAGTTCTCGCCGTACAGGAGGTCGCGCATCGTGATCCGGCCCGAGGGCGTCTCGAAGATGCCCGGCCGCTTCACGTGCCCGCTGATGCAGTAGAGCTTGGGCCCGCCGTTCTTCTCCACGCCGTAGGACGCGAACCATTCCGCGCCGCGCTCGAGGATCAGGGGCACGCAGCAGATGGTCTCGACGTTGTTCACGGCCGTCGGGCAGTCGTAGAGGCCCGAGACGGCGGGGAACGGCGGCTTCACCCGCGGCTGGCCGCGCTTGCCTTCGAGGCTCTCCAGCAGCGCCGTCTCCTCGCCGCACTCGTAGGAGCCGGCTCCACTGTGCACGTAGATGTCGAGGTCGACGCCGAGGCCGAGGATGTTCTTGCCGAGATACCCGGCCGCGTAGGCCTCCGCGATCGCCTTTTCGAGGGTGGCCTGGGCCTGGTGGAACTCGCCGCGCACGTAGATGTAGCAGGTCTTGCAGTTGATGGCGTACGACGAGACGATGCAGCCCTCGAGGAGCTGGTGGGGGTCGTTCTCCATGAGGAGCCGGTCCTTGTACGTGCCCGGCTCACCCTCGTCGGCGTTGATGCAGAGGTAGCGCGGCTTGTCGTTCTTGGCCAGGAAGCTCCATTTCATCCCGGCCGGGAAGCCGGCTCCCCCGCGGCCGCGGAGGTTGGCCTTCTTGACCGCGTCCGTGATGGCCTCCGGCTTCCACCCGAGGAACTCCTTGAGCTTCGCGTAGCCGCCGCCCTGCTTGTAGACGTCGATGGAGGCGGAGTTCTCCTTGTAGACGTTCTTCAGGAGGATCGTTTCGCCCGCGTTCTTCGGCCAGGCGAAGGGCCGGTACCTGAGCTCTCCGGACAGGATCTTCTCGATGTCGTCGGTCCGGAGACCCTCGACCCACTGGCCGTCGACCTGCGCGCAGACCGCGCCGCCGCATCCGGCCAGGCACTCGGCCCGTTGCACCGTCCACTCGCCGTCCGCGGTGGTCTCGCCCACGTTCTTCGGCCAGGCGAAGGGCCGGCTCTTCAGCTCACCGGACAGGATCTTGTCGATGTCGGACGTCTGCAGGCCCTCGACCCAGCGGCCGTCGACCTGCGCGCAGACCGCGCCGCCGCATCCGGCCACGCACTCGACGCCCTGCACCGTCCACTCGCCGTCCGCGGTGGTCTCGCCCGGCTTGACGGGATAGCGGCCCAGGATGCGGTCGAAGCGCGCCTTGTTGCCGGCGGAGAATTCCATTCGTTACCAGTCGAGGGCGCCGGCCTTCCAGGCGTAGACGAACCCGCCGCCCAGGAGGAAGACGAACACGGCCATCTCCACGAGTCCGTAGAGGCCGAGCTGCCGGAAGATGAGGGCCCAGGGATAGAGGAACGCCGCATCCACGTCGAAGAGGATGAAGAGCATGCAGACGAGGTAGAACTTGATCGGGAAGCGCTCGCGCGCGGTGCCGATGGCGGGGATCCCGCACTCGTAAGCCGCGTCCTTCTGGGGGTTCGGACGCGCGCGGCCGAGGAGCTGGGAGACGAAGAGCGTGAACACGGCGAACCCGACGGCCACCCCGCCGAGGATGAGGATCGGCACGTAGGAAGGCATGATCTAGGACTGTGTCCGGGTCATGGCCCCGGGGGGACCCGGCCACACTCCTAATAGACTCCGATCTGATAGAGCTTGTTAGGAATGGCCGGGCGACTATAGCTTCGAGCGAAACGGGGTGTCAAGAATTTGGGGACGGCCCGCCGACAAGTTCGTGGGGGCCGCCCCGCGCGGAGGCGGGGCGCCGTAGGATCGATGTCGGGCTTCCGGAGCGACATCAAGGAGGGGACGATGCCCAGCCGGTGGTGGTCCGCGGCCGTCGTCGGTCTGATCGCCGCCACGCTTCCGGCCCCGGCAGGCGCGCAGACCAGCGACATCGTGTTCGGCGCATGGAGCTGGCGCTCGCGTGACCCGGGCTCGCGCCCGGCCGGCCTCGGCGGGGCCTACGTCGCCGTCGCGGACAGCATCCGCGCGGCCGCGGTCAACCCGGCCGGGCTGGCCCTCATCCCGAAAGCGGAGCTGGCGGCGGGCACGGCCGACCTGTGGGCCGGCATCGGGTACAGCCTGCGGCGCGCGGCCACGCCGGCCACCCCGGCGGGGCCCGTGACCCCCCTGGGTCCGGTAGCCGGACGACCGACCCAGCCCGCCGTCCCTGCCGTCCCCTGCGCCCCCGCGCGGCAGACGCGGCCGTGGGCGGTCGCCCTCTTCGCGGAGCAGGCCGTCACGCAGGACAACCAGGTCGACGTCGTGCGCGGTCCGGCGCGATCGGAATCCGGAAGACTATCGTCCCGCGCGGAGGAGGCCGGCCTCTCGCTCGCGCGCGGTCTCACGCCCTGGCTCGACCTCGGTGTGACCGTGACCTGGAGCCACGTTCGCCTGGAGGGCGAGAGCGCGGTCTCGAACCTCGCGGGGGACGAGCTCTCGCGCATCATCATCGGGGGCGACGCCAACAAGGCGCGCGCCATCGTGGGTGCGCTGGCCACCTTCGGTCCCGCGAGCGATCCCACCGCGTTCCGCATCGGCGCCGCCTACCACCGCGACCTCCTCGGTTGGTCCGTCGAGCGCACCGAGATCGACCGCGTGGCCGGCCTCGCGAACGGTCCGCGGACCATCGACATCGAAGAGCCTCCGGTCCTGGCCGCGGGCGCGGCGCTGCGCCTCTCCGACAACTGGCTCTTTTCCGGCGAGGTGGACTACATCCGGTACGACCAGGTGACGCGCACGCTCGCCCGCAACACCGACGCGGCCACGGCCAGCGCGTTCCGCCTGCGCAACCAGCTCGAGCCGCGGCTGGGGATCGAGCTCACGCGGCCCTCGCCGACCGGCGGTTACTTCAAGCTGCGCGCGGGCATCCGCCGCGAGACGGCGGGGCGGCTGGGGTACGAGGGCACCGACCTCGCGCTGCGGCAGGCCTTCGCCCAGCCGCCGGACGCCTTCCGCGCGGGCGCGGGGGCCTCGCTCCTCGGCGAGTTCTACGAGAACGGGTTCCGCTTCGACGTCGACATCAGCCAGGTCGTCGTCGAGCGCCTGACGTCGGTGCGGGCGGCCGGACGCCGGCGGATCTCCTTCGCCTTCACGGTGAGGATGTGATGGGTCCCCGAAAGAGGCGGCGCTCCCGGGCGTACCTCGCCGCCGCGCTCGCGGTCGCCGTCCCAACCGCGGCGCGCGCGCAGACCACCCCCGCCTGCTCCGTCGCCGATCCCTGCACCCAGCCGCGGCGGCCCGGCGAAGTGGCGATCATCCTGCTCGGCGACTCCGGGTACGGCGAGGGCGGCGCTTCCGAATGGGGCGGCCACGAACAGGCCGCGGTGGCGAGGAGCATCGACGCCGTCTGCCCGCGCCCGGACCTCGTCTTCTTCCTGGGAGACAACATCTACTGGGGCGGCAGCCCCGACCTCTTCGGTCCGCGGTTCGACACCATGTACCGCAACCTCTTCGACGCCGATCACCGGCGGGTGCACGCCGCGCTCGGGAACCACGACGTCAAGGGCTGCCAGGTGGCGAGGGAGCCGGGCTACGCGGTTGGCCAGAGCTGCCTGGATGCGCTGGAGCGGGCCGTGCGCGAGGACGTGCGGCGCGAGGCCACGACCGCCACCGCGCCCGCACCTTCCGCACAAGCCAACGAGGCCGCCGAGCTGGCCGCACGGTGGCTCGCGCCGGAGGTGCGCGAGCGGGCGACGAAGATCCCGCTGGCCGCCTGTCCGTCCGCCTTCGATGCGGCCTACGAGCAGGCGCAGGCCGGCGGCGAGGGCGGTTCCTGCTACGCGTCCGCGGCCCTGAGGCACACCGAGTTCGGCTATGCCCGCCGCGGAGAGATCCCGCTGCGGTACTACACCGTCGACTGGCCGAGCCTCACCGGAGCGCAGGACGAGCGGGGGCCCCGGGTGCGCGTCCTGGTCGCGGACTCGAACACGCTCGACGTCGTGGGCGGCCTCCTGCCGCCGCCGGACGCGACCGGCGCTCGCCGCACGGATCAGCTCCAGCTCCTCTGGATGGAGAACCAGCTGCGCACCGCGCCCGAGGAGGCCTGGACGATCACGCTGATGCACCATCCGGTCTACAGCCCGCGCGGGTGCGTGTTCCGGTTCCTGGGAAAATGCATCGGCGGCCACGACGACGAGGAGGGTCTCAAGGCCCAGCTCCACGCGACCTGGGGCGCCGGCGACGACGAAAGGTCCAACGGCGGGCATCACCCCGACTTCGTCTTCACCGCCCACAACCACTTCTACGCGCGCACGCGGGCCCTCGACGGCCTCGGCTACCCGACCTCGGAAGGGGGCGCGGGCGTGCGCTATATCGTGACGGGTGGAGGAGGGGCGCCCTTGTATCGCCAGCAGCCGCTGCACGCGCGCTACGCGGCGGGCGGGAGCTTCCACCACTTCGTCTACATGAGGGTTCGGTCCGACGCCGCGTTCTTCTGGGCCATCGACGACCGTGGCGGGGTCAAGGATTCCGGTTGCTTCCGTCACCACGATGCCGCGGACCGGTGCATCACTCAGGGGACGTTCAAGAGCGCGACGCTCACCTGCGGCGATCCGCCTTCCAGCAACGGGACGTGCCCTGCCCCTGCCCCCTGAGCAACGAGCGAGGCGGCCCGGTGTTGCGAAGCCCGGCCCCAGGGCGGGATAATTCGCCGGACGGCGATGGAGTCCGCCTGAACCGCCTCGGCCGACCGAGGCTGATGACTCCTACAGCTACCGAGTTGCGCTGTAGGAGCCGATGCCATTTCCTTCGACATCCTTGCCCCGCACGTGCTCCGTCCTGGTGGTGAGGCCCTCGTGATCGACCGGCTACTGCCGTACGTGCTCGTCGGACTCGGCTCGTTCGTCGGAGGCAATGCCCGCTTCATCCTCGCGCGATGGGTGGGCAGCATGATCGACGCGCGGTTCCCCCTGGGCACCTTCCTGGTCAACGTGAGCGGCTCGTTCGTCCTCGGCCTGCTCGGAGGCCTGCTCGCCCAGCGCGCGGTGGCACACCCGGACGCGGTCCGGCTCGCCCTCGGCGTGGGATTCTGCGGCGGGTTCACGACGTTTTCCACGTTCGAGCTCGAGACGCACGCGCTGTTCGAGGACGGGATCTGGTTGACGGCGGTGACGAACATGTTCCTGAGCCTGTTTGCCGGCCTGTTGGCCGTACGGCTCGGGATCGTGGCCGCGCGAAGCTGGTTCTAGACGGGAGGGCGCAAGTGAAGCTCGAAGCGGAACAGGTCCTCTGCCGCTTCCACGTCTCGAACCTCGCCCATCACGGCGCCGAGCCGCTGTACCAGTGGATCGTCGAGACGGCGCACCGGGGCGACATGCAGGGGGCGACGATCCTGAAGGGAACGATGGGCCTCCGGCCGGACGGCTCCGTCCTGAAGGAGAACCCGTGGGCGCTCTCCCAGGAGGTCCCCGTGGTCGTCGAGATCATCGACGGCCCTCATCACGTCGAAAGGCTGCTCGCGCAGGTCGAGCCGGTGCTCGAGGAAGCGACGGTCACGCTCGAACGCGCCCACGTCGTGCTCTACCGGGCCGGCGGTGCGGACCTCGAACCGAAGGATCTCGCCCCCCGCTGCGACGTGATCGCGACCAAGGAAGACAGCATGGCCTGGGAGGTGAAGACGATGAAGATGCCCGAAGAAGGCGTCCTGCTGCGGATCTTCATCGGGGAGAGCGACAAGGAGAAAGGGCGCGACCGCCCGCTCTACGAGGGAATCGTCCATCGCGCGCGGGAGGCGCACCTGGCCGGGGCCACGGTCTTGAAGGGACCAATGGGCTTCGGGCGGCACTCGCGCATGCACGCCTCCCGCCTCCTCGAGATGTCCAGCGACCTGCCCGTGGTGATCGAGATCGTGGACTCCGAGGAGAAGGTCCGGTCCTTCCTGCCCGTCGTGGACGAGCTGGTGACGGAAGGCCTCGTCACGCTGGAGGCGGTCCGCATCATCAAGTACGTGGCCGCGGGCGGGTGACGCCGGGAACTCCGAGCCCCGCGGCGGCCGCGGCCGCGCCGCGAGCGGCCTGGCTCAACCGCACGACGCTCGGAATCTCGCTGGCGAGCCTCTTCTCGGACGTCTCGCACGAGCTGGCGACGGCTGTCCTGCCCGCCTTCCTCGTCGCGCTGGGCGCCGGCCCCGCCGTGCTCGGCTGGATCGAAGGCACGGCCGATGGGCTCTCCGCGCTGGCCAAGCTGGGGGGAGGCGTGGCCGCGGACCGCGTGCGGCGGCGCAAGCCGCTGGCCTCGGCCGGCTACCTCGTCACCGCTGCCGGCACGGCCGCCATCGGCCTGTGCACGGCGGCGTGGCAGGTGATGCTGTGCCGGGTGGCCGCCTGGATCGGCCGCGGGAGCCGCAGTCCGGCCCGTGACGTCCTGATGGCTGAAGGAGCGCTCCCGGAGGCCCACGGGCGCGCCTTCGGTCTGGAACGCGCGGGCGACGCGGCGGGCGCGGTGCTGGGGCCCCTGCTGGCCATGTTTCTCCTGGCGGAGGGCGTCGCCCCGCGGCACCTGATGTTCGTGTCGTTGGTACCGGGTTCTCTCGCCTTCCTGTCGATCGTCCTTCTCGTGGAGGAACGCTCCCACGTACCGCGCCCGGCGAGCTTCAACCTGCGGGAGGAGCTCGCGGGCACGGGACGGCCCTTCCGGCGCTACCTGATGGGCGTGCTCGTCTTCGGGTCCGGCGACTTCTCGCGGACACTCCTCATCCTCTACGCGACGCAGCACCTCGTGGGGACGCTCTTCTCGCTCGCGGGCGCCTCGGCGGCCGTCGCCCTCTACGTCCTCCACAACGCGGTGAGCGCGGGGGCGGCGTTCCCGCTCGGTGCGCTGGCCGACCGCGTCGGGCACCGCCGCGTCATCGTCGGGGGATATCTCTTCGCCGCCGCGACCACGAGCGGGTTCGCGCTGGCCTCCCCTACGCCGTCGTGGCTGCTGCTGCTGTTCGTTTGCTCGGGCCTCTACATCGCGAGCGAAAAAGTCGCGGAGAAGTCGTACGCGGCCAGCCTCCTGCTCGAGGGGCGTCGCGGCTCTGGGATGGGACTCCTGGCGGCGACGAACGGCGTCGGGGACATGGTGTCGAGCGCCCTGGTCGGATCGCTGTGGTCGCTGGCGCCTTGGCCCGGCTGGGGCTTCGGCGCGGCCGCGGTCCTCCAGCTCCTGGGGGCCGCCATGATCGCGCGCATGAGACACGGCCCGGCCCGCGATGATCTTGCAGAAGGGACGTTCCATGAGCCAACCTAGCACCCCCCACATCGCAAGGAGACAAGAGTGACCACCGATCCCCGTTCTCGAAGCCGCGTCCTCCTCGACGGGTCCGATCGCGCCGGAGCGCGCGCGTTCTTCAAGGCCGTTGGCTTCAGCGACACGGACCTCGCGAGGCCCCTGGTCGGCGTCGCCCACTGCTGGATCGAGATCACGCCGTGCAACGCGAACCACCGTGTCCTCGCGGAGAAGGTGAAGGAAGGGATCCGCGCCGCCGGAGGCACCCCGATCGAGTTCGGCAGTATCACCGTGACCGACGGCATCGCCATGGGCACGGAGGGCATGAAGGCGTCCCTGGTCAGCCGCGAGGTGATCGCCGATTCCGTCGAGCTCGTGGTGCGCGGCCATCTGCTCGACGCCTTCGTCGGCATCTCCGGCTGCGACAAGACGATTCCCGCGATGGTGATGGCGATGGCCCGCCTCGACCTGCCCAGCCTCATGCTCTACGGCGGGTCCATCCAGTACGGGGAATACGGAGGCCGGCGTATCACCATCCAAGACGTGTTCGAGGCGATAGGGGCCCATAACGCGGGCCGGATCGATGGCGACGAGCTGAAGGAGATCGAGAACCACGCCTGCCCGGGCGCGGGAGCCTGTGGCGGCCAGTTCACCGCCAACACCATGGCGACCGCCTTCGAGATGCTCGGCGTCTCGCCGATGGGCTTCAACGGGGTTCCCGCCGTCGATCCGAGGAAGGCCGAGGCGGCGATCGAGACGGGGCGACTGGTGATGGACCTGCTCAGGAAGGACGTCCGGCCCCGCCGCATCATCACGAAGCGATCGCTCCAGAACGCGATCGCGGGCGTGATGGCGACGGGAGGCTCCACGAACGCCGTGCTGCACCTGCTCGCGGTCGCGAGGGAAGCGGGGGTGCGGCTGTCGATCGACGACTTCGACCGGATCGGGCGCCGGACGCCGCTGCTGGCGGACCTGAGGCCGTGGGGCCGGTTCACGGCGCCGGAGATGTACGAGGCGGGGGGAATGCCCCTGGTCGCGCGCCGCCTGCTCGAGGCGGGACTCCTCAACGAAAAGGAGCTGACGGTCACCGGACGGACGATCGGCGAGGAGGCCCGCCGTGCGAAGGAGAAGCCCGGGCAGGAGGTGATCCGTCCGATCGAGCGGCCTCTGAAGGGATACGGGGGCATCGCGATCCTCCGCGGCAACCTCGCGCCCGAAGGCTGCGTGGCCAAGACGTCGGGGCAGACCCGCAACGAGCACCGCGGACCTGCCATCGTCTTCGACCGCGAGGAGGACGCCTTCGCCGCCGTGAAGGCCGGCCGCGTGAAACCCGGTCACGTCGTCGTCATCCGCTGGGAGGGGCCCCGGGGCGGGCCCGGCATGCGCGAGATGCTGCACGTCACGGGCGCGCTCCAGGGCGCGGGCCTCGGCGACTCGGTCGCCCTCGTCACGGACGGCCGGTTTTCCGGCGCGACCCACGGTTTCATGATCGGCCACGTCGCACCCGAAGCGGCCGCAGGCGGGGCCATCGCCGCCTTGAAGAACGGCGACGTGATCCGGATCGACGTCAGGAAGCGGCGGCTGGACGTGGATCTGTCGGCGGCGGAAATGAAGTACCGGACGGGCGTCATGGCCAAGTACGCGCGCTCGGTGTCCTCCGCCTCCCAGGGCGCGGTCACCGAGTAGAAATGCGCCGGACCAAGATCGTGGCGACCATCGGCCCGGCCTCGCGCGAGCGCACGATGCTCGAGAGCCTCGCCCAGGCCGGGGTCGACGTCGTGCGCCTGAACTTCTCGCACGGCGAGCACGAGCAGCACTTGCAGGTCATGCGGGCCACGCGCGAGATCGCCGCGCGCCTGGGCCGGCCGATCGCGCTCCTGCAGGACCTGTCCGGCCCCAAGATCCGCACCGGGCGCCTCAAGGACGACGAGCCCGCCCTTCTGCGCAAGGGTGAGAAGGTGACGATCACCACCGACGAAAAGATCGAAGGCACGGCCAGACTCATCTCCACGACCTACAAGGCGCTGCCGAGGGACGTCTCTCCCGGAGACCGCATCCTCCTCGACGACGGCAACCTCGAGCTGCGCGTCATCCGCGTGTCCGGCCCGGAGGTGGAGTGCGAAGTCGTCGACGGGGGATGGCTCAAGTCCAAGAAGGGGATGAACCTCCCCGGAGTGAAGCTGTCCACCCCGGCCCTCACGGAAAAGGACCGCCGCGACCTCGCCTTCGGAGTGGCGAACGGCGTCGACTACGTCGCGCTGTCGTTCGTCCGCCAGGCCGCGGACGTGATCGAATGCAAGGGCCTCATCCGGTCGCTGGGCGGGACGTGTCCCGTGATCGCGAAGATCGAGAAGCGCGAAGCCATCGACGACCTGGCCTCCATTCTGGAAGCAACGGACGGCGTGATGGTGGCGCGCGGCGACCTCGGAGTCGAGCTCTCGACGGAAGAAGTGCCCAC
>QHVP01000094.1 GCA_003222295.1 Acidobacteriota bacterium
CTCCGCTCGTACTCGCCGGCGGTCACCATCGGCGGCGCGGTCGTGGCCGACCCCCTGGCCGGCAAGCGGCGCCGCGGCAGCGTTTCCTCGATTCCCGGCGCGGCGGACGCGGCGGACGCGGCGGACGCGGCGCAGGCGGCGGTACGGATGGTCGAAGAGGCCGGCACCGCGGGCCTGGACGCGGCCACCCTGGCCGCGCGCGTCACGGTGCCGCTGCCCGTGCTCCTCGCCGCTCTCCAGGGCCGTGACGACGTGGCGGCCTTCGGCCGCGATCCCGTATCGCTGGTGTCGCCGCGCGCGCTGGCCACGCTGGCTGAGACCGCGCAGGCGCGGCTGCGCGACTTCCACGGCGCGCGCCGGCTGGACGCGGGGATGCCCCGCGAGGAGCTTCGCCGCCGCGTGTTCGCCCGCGTCCCGGAGGGGGTCTTCGAGGCCGTGCTCGACGGGCTCGCGCGTGAGGGACGGGCCCGGGTCTCCGGGGACACGGTGGCCCTCGCCGACCACGAGGTGCGGTTCACCCCCGAGGAGTCGGCCGTCCGTACGGCCCTGCTGGCCGCGGTCCGCGCCGCGGAGCTGACCGGAGTGGACATGGCGCACCCACCCCCGGGAATGGCCGCGGATGGCCGGGTCCTCGAGAAGGTGGCGCGCTCGTTGACCGCGGAGGGCACGCTGCGGCGGGTCGGAGATGCCCTCGTCGAGAGGTCGAGGCTGGAAGCGCTCAAGGATGAAGTCCGGCGCCGTTGGCCCCCCGGCTCGCGCCTCGACGTCGCCGGTTTCAAGGACTTGACCGGCCTCAGCCGCAAGTTCGTGATCCCTTTGCTCGAATACCTGGACCGCGAGCGAGTGACGCGGCGCACGGGCGCCGATCGATTCGTCCTGGGGTGAGCTCCGGCCGGCCCCGACCACGACTTTCCTTTTCAAATTCCCGTATGATGGGGCGTTGGCTCCTCTCAAGGAGGGTGCCGTGGCGAGTCGGCCCCATGCCGTGCGTCGCACCGTCGAGCGCCGGAACAACGGTCTCCTCCGGGTGCCGTTCATCCGCCGCTGCGCCGTCGCCTTCGACGACGGGACTTCCGTCAGCACCTTCACCGTCAACATCAACGTGCTCGGCGCCTACGTGGCGCGCGATCAGATGCCCCAGCTCGACCAGGCCGTGACGATCACGCTGGCCACTCCTGGCAAGGACATCCCGCTGGTGCTGCGCGGGATCGTGAGCTGGCTCAATCCCCGGCAGCAGCATCCGGTGCACAGCCTGCCGCCCGGCTTCGGCGTGAAGTTCGACACCCTCCCCCCGGAGGATCGGCGGTGCATCGAGGGCGTGATCGACGACTACACTCGGCGGAACCCGCAGGGTTCGAACAGCTAGCCCAGCAACAGCCCGACGGGGGCTTCCAGCAGCCGCCGCACCTCGGCCAGGAACTGCGCGGACAAGGCGCCGTCGATCACACGGTGGTCGGAGCTCATGGTCACCTTCATGCGGTGTCCGGGCCGGATGGTCTCGCCGTCCACCACCGGCACCTTCCGCACCGCGCCCACGGCCAGGATGGCGCTGTCGGGCGGGTTGATGATGGCGGTGAACTCCTCGACGTCGAACATCCCCAGGTTGGAGATGGTGAAGGTCGAGCCCGTGAACTCCTCCGGCTTGAGCTTCTTGTCGCGCGCGCGCGTGGCCAGGTCCCGCACCTCGTGCGCGATGTCGAGGATCGACTTCCGGTCGGCGTTGCGCACGACGGGGGTGATGAGGCCGTCGGGGATCGCGACGGCGATGCCGACGTTGACCTCGGCATGGGTCACGATCTTGTCGCCGCCCCAGGAGGCGTTGACCAGCGGAAAGCGCGTGAGCGCCCGGGCGCAGGCCTTCACCACGAGGTCGTTGAACGAGACCTTGCCTTCCTCGAGCCGCTGGATCTGATCGCGGAGATCCACCGCCGCGTCCATGTCGATCTCGACCGTGACGTAGTAGTGCGGCGAGGTGAACATGCTCTCGGAAAGGCGCTTGGCGATCGTCTTGCGCATGTTGGAGAGCGGCAGCTCCTGGCCCGGCGTGATCGACGGCGCGGGGGGAGCGGGGCGGGACGCGGGAGCGGCGGAAGGCCGTGACGCGGGCGCGCCCGCGGAGCGCGCCGGAGCGTCCGCGCCCGGACGCGGGCCGGCCCACGATTCGATGTCGCGCTTGATGATGCGGCCGCCCGGCCCGCTTCCCGCCACCGACGAGAGGTCGATGTTCTGGTGCGCGGCCATGCTCCGCGCGAGGGGGCTGGCCTTCACGCGGCCGCCGTCTCCGCCAGTTCCGGCGCTAGCACTGGCGGGCGCGGCGGGCGGGGTCGCGACCGATCTGGGCGCCGCCGGCACCGGCGGCGTCTGGGCGGCGGACGCGACCGAAGCGGGCTGATCGGCAGGCGCTGCCTTTGCGGTCGCCTCGGCGGCCGCTTTCGCCGGCTCCGGAGCGGGGCTGGACGCGCCGGCGGCCGGCGCAGCCGCGGCCGGCTTGGGTGCGCTACCTGCCTTCGCGCCCTCCTTGGCGATGAGGGGCTCGATGTCTTCGTTGGACTCGGCGATGACGCCGATGAGGGCCCCGATCGGGGCCTTGCCGCCCGCGGGGACGAGGATCTTGCGGAGCACGCCGCTGCCCAGGGCTTCCATCTCCATGTTGGCCTTGTCCGTCTCGATCTCGGCCAGCACGTCGCCCTGCTTGACGGCGTCGCCTTCCTTCTTCGTCCACTTGACGATGGTGCCCTCCTCCATCGTGGGAGAGAGCTTGGCCAGGACGACCTTGCTGACCGTCATGATCGGTACAGAACTTGATGCGCGGCCTCCACGATGCGCTCCGGCTGCGGCAGGTACGCCTTCTCCAGGGTCTTCGCGTAGGGCATGGGCACGTCGGCGGCGGTGACGCGGAGGACGGGGGCATCCAGCGAGTCGAAGCACTCGCGCTGCACGCGGTCGGCGATCTCACTGCCGAAGCCGGCGTAGCGCCAACCCTCCTCCACCACCACGCAGCGCCCCGTCTTGCGCACGGACTCGAAGATGATGTCCTCGTCCAGCGGTCGCAGGGTGCGCGGATCCACGACCTCCGCCTCCACGCCCTCGTCGGCCAGCGTCTTGGCCGCGGCCAGGGACGTGATGACGGAACGGCTCCAGGCCACGAGGGTCACGTCCTTGCCTGCGCGCTTGATGTCGCCGAGCCCGAGCGGGATGTGGAACTCCTCCTCCGGCACCTCGCCCTTGAGGTTGTAGAGGATCTCGTTCTCCATGAAGATCACCGGGTTGTCGTCCCGGATCGCGCTCTTCAGCAGCCCCTTCGCATCCTTCGGCGTCGACGGCATCACCACCACCAGGCCCGGGATGTGGGCGTACCAGCTCTCGAAGCCCTGCGAGTGCTGGGCCGCGACCTGGGTGGCCGCGCCGCTGGGGCCGCGCATCACCATGGGGCAGCGGATCTGCCCGCCCGACATGTAGCGGTATTTGGCCGCGTGGTTCACGATCATGTCGAGGGCGAGGAGCGAGAAGTTGAACGTCATCATCATCGCTTCCTCCGCGATCGGTGTGTCCCGCACCCGCCACTCTCCGAACTGGGCGAGCAGGCCCTGCGTGATCTTGTACGCGCCCTGGTAGGCGCCGACCTCCTCGCCGAGGATGAAGACGTTCGGATCGCGGGTCATCTCCTCTTTGAGCGCCTGGTTCAGCGCCTCGCGCATCGTGAGCTGGGCCATGGCTACTTGGCCTTGCCGGCGGAGGCGGTGGCTTCGGCGGGCTGCGCGGCCGGGGCGGCCGGCGGCGGTGCGGCCGGTTTCCAGGGCGGGAGCGACGCCGGGACGCGGTCCTCGCGAATGGCCGCGCGCCAGGCCGGGTCCTTCTCCGCCGCCTTCATGTGGATGTAGGGCGAGCGCACGTAGACGTCCTCGTAGAGCGATTCCACGGGCGGGTCGGGGCTCTGCTCCGTGAACGTGACCGCGTCCTCCATCTGGGCCAGGACGTCCTTGTCGATGGCGTCGAGGTCGGCCTGTGTGAACCGCTCCTGCTCCATGAGGCGGCGGCCGAAGAGCAGGATCGGATCCGACTTCATCATCGACTCGACTTCTTCCTTGGTCCGGTACTTGCCGGGGTCCGACATGGAGTGCCCGCGATACCGGTAGGTCTCCGCCTCGATGAGGGTCGGCCGCTTCTCCTTGCGCGCGCGGTCGATGGCCTCCCCCAGCGCGCTGCGCACGGCGACGATGTCCATGCCGTTGACCTCGCGCCGCGGCACGCCGTAGGCGGAGGCGCGCTGGTAGAGGTCCTTGACCGAGGAGGCGCGGTCGATCGACGTGCCCATGCCGTAGCGGTTGTTCTCGATGATGTAGACGACGGGCAGGTCCCAGAGAGCGCTGACATTGAGCGTCTCGTGGAACGCGCCCTCGTTGACCGCGCCGTCGCCGAAGAAGCAGAGGCACACCTGGTCGGTGCCCCGCATGCGGATGCCGTAGCCGATTCCGGCGGCCAGGGGGAGATGTCCGCCCACGATCCCGTCCCCGCCGAAATTGCCGGCGGGGATGTCGTAGAAGTGCATCGACCCGCCCTTGCCGCGGCTGATCCCCGTGAACTTTCCGCACAGCTCGGCGAGGAGCAGCCGCGGATCCGCGCCCCGGGCCAGCGCGTAACCGTGATCGCGGTAGTAGGCGATCAGGTAGTCGTCCGCGCGCGTCTGGCTGATGGCGCCCACGCCGACGGCCTCCTGGCCGATGTAGAGGTGGAGGAACCCGCCGATCTTGCCCTCGACGTAGAGCTGGGCACAGCGCTCCTCGAAGCGGCGGATGAGGAGCATCTGCCGGTACAACGCCAACGCCTGATTTCGATCCATCGTTCCTGATTCCGTTCGCGTGTCGCTCAAAGGCTTATACCGCTTGGCCTGGGGGAGCGTCAACGCGTTGCCGTGCGGATGGTTGTGGGGAGCGGGCTCCCTCATTCCGCGGGCGGGTCGTCCAGGTGGGCCGGCCGGCCCTGCGCTGCGCGAATGACCCCGTCCGGACCGACGGCGAGCGAGCGACCCGCGCCGAGCGGCGTGGCGGTGTAGAGGAACCGCCGGAAGCGGCGCGTCGGGCAGCCCGCAGTCGGGGGCATCTCCTCTTCGACCGTCAGCGTGTATCGATACCCGTCCCGCTCCGCGTTCTCGAAGGCGGGGCCGCGGAGGAAGGCCGGGCCGTCGGCGGGGTAGTCCGCGATCACCGTGCCCGGGTGGAGCAGCCCCTGGAGCTCGCCATAGCCGGTGTTGCAGACGGAATGGAACGCGTCCTCGGCCGCGGCGAGGGCGGCGAGCTGCGCGGTCGCGAGCTTCTCCTCCCCCGGCGTGCGCACGAACATCCGGGCGCCGTGGGCGCCCGCGCCCGTCCACGCGGTTCGGGCCAACACGGTCAGCGCCGCCGTGAGAAGCACGCCCAGGATGACCGCGGCGACGAGCGCTCCCGCGAACATCGCTTCGCCCTGGCCCGCGGATTCAGGCTCACTCTGGCCGCGGTCGGAGAAGTGCCACTGCACGGCCGGCCTCAGCATGTAGGCCAGGACGGCGATGGAGGCGAGAGTGAAGGGGCAGACGAACACGCCGATGGCCGCCACCGCGATCTGGGCGACCCACGCCCAACGGCGCCCTTGCCACAGCCCGAAGGCCATGGCCATCGAGAGCGCGGCCATGGCCAGACCGGCCCCGATCAGGGCGGCTCGGCCCAGGCCCTGGGTGGCGAGGGCGAGCGCGATGCCCGCGATCAGGTAGAGGGGCACGCTCAGGGTCCAGAGGACGAAGAGCACCGTGACGTTCAGGGGCCGTGAGCGGCGACCGCCGCCGAAAGTACCCGGCCCCTCGAGCGCCTCCACGGGCAGCTCGTCTACCGAGCGGAAGGCTCCGGTGAGAGGCGGCCGGCGTCCGGGAGTCGCGGGCGTCGCCGATTCCGGCCCTTCGGGGATGGTGGCCTCGGCGTCGAGCCCGTTATGGGGGCGGGCGGCCCTGCCGTCGAAGTCCTCCATCATCACCGTGCCGGACATCGGGTCGGGCAGCAAGGTCACGACGACGTCACCCAGCTTGAGGACGTCCCCTTCGCGGAGGCTCGACCGCTCCGTCTTGCGGCCGTTCACGAACACGCCGTTGGCGCTGCCGCTGTCCCGGACGGTGATGCCGTCCCCGCTCGACTCGATCACCGCGTGGCGGCGCGAGCACTTGGGGTCGTTGAGGACGAGGTCGCTCGACGGGTCGCGGCCCACGGTGGCCACGCTGCCGGGGAAATCGACCTCGTGCGCGGCGCCGCTGGGGTACTCGACCCGGAACCTCAGGTATCCATCCTCCCGATGCGCGGATTCTAGCGCACGCGCGTGCCTGGGCAGCGAGTCAGGAGCGCGGCGCCGCGCAGCGGCGGCGCAGCGGTGGGGGGTTTCAGGGGGGGAGCTCACGGCATCACGCTCATCCGTGAGTTCCCCCCCTGAGATAAGATCGCGGCGATGATCACCTCCGACCCCGGGCGGCGGGCGGCCCGTCTGGTGGAGCTCAAGGGCGTCCTCGCCCGTCGCGCCGCGCCGGAGGACCGCGACCTGGTCCTCTCGTTCGCGCCCGTCGTCTTCTCCGGCATGCCCGACCGCATCGCCCTGGACCTGCCCGTGGAGGCGCTGGCCACGCGCATGCTCGCCGCCTTCCGGTTCGTCGCCCGCGAGATCCCGCACGCCATCCAGCTCTACAAGGGCCTTCCCGGCATCCACGTGGCCGCGCGCAACCCGAACGAAGAGGACGCGGCGGCGATGGGCACCAGCGAGGGCGTCCCCCTGGAGACGACGACCGTCGAGACGCACACCCTCGACGCCCCCTTCATCTTCGAGAGCCTCAAGAACTACTTCCGCAAGGCGGGCCTGCGCGTCTTCTCCGCCATCCACCAGATCTTCACCGTGCGCCGGCAGTGGGAGCGGCCGGTGTGGATGGGCGGTCCGCAGGAGGACGGGGCCAAGGAGCTGTACTGCAACTTCCAGATCGAGCGCGTCGAGTCCAAGGAGCGTCTGCGGCGCATCGAGCACGAGGTCTTCTCCGTCCTCAAGTCCGTCTTCACGGCCGTGGAGGACTACGAGGAGATGAAGCGGACGGCGCGCGACCTCGGCAAGAAGCTGCGCGACCGCGCGGAAGGGCTGGGACGCGTCGAGCCCGCGCGCGCGTTCCTCCTCTGGATGCTGGACGAGAACTTCATCTTCCTGGGCAGCGTGCGCTATCGCTTCGCGGCGGATGGTGAAGCGCACCGGGTGGCGGAGAGCGCGCTGGGCGCGTTCACGGACGAGAGCCTGCTGCCGGTCGTATTCCCGAACCTGGTCGAGGAGGTGGAGGCCCGCCTCAAGCCCTCGGCCGAGGATCCGCGGGTGGTCGACATCGATTTCGCGAACAACGCCTCCGCGCTCCACCACGTGGATCCCCTCGACAACGTCATCGTGCGGGAGTGGGGCACCCGGGGCGAGCTCCTGGAAGCCACCGTCTTCCTGGGACGCCTGGCCAAGGTCGCCTTCACGCAGAAGGCGGCCGACATCCCCCTCCTGAAGCAGAAGCACGACTGGCTGCTCGCCCACAGCGGCGACCTGCAGAACAGCCACGTCTACCGGGAGACCCGCGCCCTCTTCAACCGCTTCCCCAAGCGGGAGCTCTTCTACGCGTCCGCGCCGAGCCTCAAGGACATCATCGACCGCATCGTGTACATGTCGGGCGACGACGAGATCGCGGTACACGCCCGACGCGGCCAGGGCTACATGGCCCTGTCCATCGCTTTCTCGCGCGTGCGCTACTCGTACGAGGTCGAGCGGCAGCTGGGAGAGGAGCTGGCCCGCGAGTTCGGGGCCATCAACTTCGCGACCTCCGCCGACCTCGGCGCGGTGAGCCTGCTCGTCTTCTATTTCGACGCCGCCCGCCTCGAGAAGCCGCTGGAGCACGATGCCGTGCGGCGAATGGTGGAGAGCCACCTCACCACCTGGGACGACCGCGTGATCGCGGCCCTGGTGGAAGCGGCGGAAGAGCGGGCGGGGCGCCAGCTCTTCCGCCGCTACGAGGAGAGTTTCTCCGGCCTCTATCGCGAGGCGACCCAGCCCAGCGAGGTGGTGGAGGACGTCCAGTACTTCGAGCGGCTGGAGGGCCGCCTCGAGGTCCGCGTCCTTCCGCGCACCACCGAGACGGCGACGCTCAAGCTCTACGCAGTGCGGCAGTTGGGCCTGACCGAGACCCTGCGCACGCTGCAGCACCTCGGCCTCACCGTGACCGAGGAGCTGCGGGTGCCCCTCGCGCTGCCGGAAGGCCGCCGCGGGTTCCTGTACCGGTTCGACCTCGAGTCCACCACGGACCGGATCGCGTCGCTGGTGGCCAGCGAGGAGCGCTTCGCGAAGGCCCTGCGCTCCCTGGACGAGGAGCGCGCCACCGACGACCCCCTCAACGGCCTCATCCTGCTGGGGGGCCTGGCCTGGCAGCAGGTCGAGGTCCTGCGCACCGTCCGCAACCACATCCTCCAGATCCGCCCGCACTACAACGCGGAGACCGTCAATGGGGTGCTGCTCCGCAACAACCCGGTCGCCGTCGCCCTCTTCCGCTACTTCAAGGCCCGCTTCGATCCGCGCATTCCCGGGGACCGCGCCCAGGCCATGGCCGAAGCGGAAGCGGGGACGAAGAAGGCGATGCAGGCGGTGGTGAGCCTGGTGGACGACGAGGTGCTGCGCGCCTTCGACAACCTCATACGCTCGGCCCTGCGCACGAACTACTACCAGCGCCCGGCGCGCCCGGTCCTCGCGATCAAGGTCGACAGCCGCAAGGTCGAGGGGATGCCCTCGCCGCGGCCGATGTACGAGATCTACGTGCACTCGCGGAAGCTCGAGGGCATCCACCTGCGCGGGGGCAAGGTGGCGCGCGGTGGCATCCGCTGGAGCGACCGTCACGACGACTTCCGCACGGAAGTCCTGGGCCTCATGAAGACCCAGATGGTGAAGAATGCGATCATCGTGCCCGTCGGCTCCAAGGGCGGCTTCGTCCTCAAGGGGGACGTGCCCGCGCGCCCGGCCCTCGACGCCTACCTCGTGGACCGTTACCGCGAGTTCGTCTCCGGCCTGCTCGACGTCACCGACAACATCGTGGACGGGAAGGTCCTCCACCCGCCGGAAGTGGTGCGTCACGACGACGACGACCCCTACCTGGTGGTGGCCGCGGACAAGGGCACGGCGCACCTGAGCGATACCGCCAACAGCGTGTCGGCCCAGTACGGCTTCTGGCTCGGCGACGCCTTCGCCTCCGGAGGGAGCGTCGGCTACGACCACAAGAAGGTCGCCATCACCGCGCGCGGGGCCTGGGAGTGCGTGCGCGAGCACTTCCGCAACCTCGGTCTCGACGTGCAGACCGACGCCTTCACGGTCGCCGGCATCGGCGACATGGCGGGGGACGTGTTCGGCAACGGCATGCTGCGCAGCGAGACGATGCGGCTGTTGGCCGCCTTCAACCACGCCCACATCTTCATCGACCCGGAGCCGGATCCGACCGCGTCCTTCCAGGAGCGCGAGCGCCTCTTCCAGCTTCCGCGTTCGGGGGTGTTCGACCGCTCGGCCAAGTCCATCCCGCTCTCCCCCGAGGTGCGCAGGCTCCTCGACATCGAGACGGAAGCGGTCAGCGGGGAAGAGATCATCCGCCGCATCCTGGCCGCGAGAGTGGACCTCCTCTACAACGGCGGCATCGGCACCTACGTGAAGGCCTCCACCGAAGACGACACCGAGGTCGGCGACCGCACCAACGACCGGGTGCGCGTGGACGGCGCGGACGTCCGCGCGCGCGTGGTCGCGGAGGGTGGCAACCTCGGCTTCACGCAGCGGGGCCGGCTGGAGTACTGGGCCACGCGCGACGGCCGCATCAACACGGACGCCGTGGACAACTCCGGCGGCGTGGACATGTCCGACCACGAAGTCAACATCAAGATCCTCATGGACATCCTCGTGAAGCGCGGCGTGGTCCGCGGACGGGCCGACCGCAACCACATCCTGATGGAGATGACGGAGGAGGTGGCGGAGCTGGTCCTGGCCGACAACCGCAACCAGGCGCGCGCGCTCACCCTCGACAGGCTGCGCTCCATGGCGCGCTACGAGGATTTCGTGGCCTTTGTCGAGGACCTGGTCGGGGCGGGGGTGCTCAGCCGCGCGGACGACGGCGTCCCGACGAAGGACGAGCTGCTGGCGGGCCCGCACCGCGCGCGGGGTCTGCCCCGGCCGCTGCTGGCCGTGCTGCTCGGACACACCAAGATGTACGCCTTCGAGATGGTGATGCAGACCGCGTTCCCGGAGAGCCAGGCCGGCCGCCCGTTCCTGGTCGAGTACTTCCCGCATCGCCTGCAGCGGGAGTTCGCGGATCACTTCGAGGAGCACCCCCTGCGCCGCGAGATCGTGGCCACCGCCGCCGTCAACCACGTCATCAACTGCGCGGGCGTGACCTTCCTCTCGCGGATGATGGCGGGCGGCAAGTTCGGGATCGGCGACGTGATCGCCGCCTACTCCGAAGTCGACCGCTCGTCGGGGGCGCATTCGCTCCGGGAGCGGCTGCAGGAAGTCCCCCCCGAAGCGGCGTACAACGGCCTCCTGGAGCTGGAAGAGGCGCTGGAATCCGCCACGCGCGATGCCCTCGAGGGCAAGTCCGCCGACGCCGGCGCCGCGCTCGAGCCGGTGCGATCACGCCTCGAGCTGGCGTAAGGAGCTTGAAATGCACGCATCCTTCCGTGCCACTGTGTGGTTCGCCGCGGCCGTCGCCGTCACACCTCAGGTCGTGCGCGCCAACGACGGCGCCTGGACGCCCGAGTTCGCGTTCAAGGTCAAGCGCGTCACCCAGGTCCGCCCGTCACCGGACGGCCGCCACGTCGCCTACGTCGTAGGGACGGCGGCCATGGAGGGCGAGAAGAGCGAATGGATCTCGCAGATCTGGGTCGCCGATGCGGACGGCCGCAACCCGGTTCAGCTCACGCGAGGTGACAAGTCCTCGACGGCGCCGGCCTGGTCGCCGGACAGCCATTGGATCGCCTTCGTGTCCGCGCGCGCGACGGACAAGGACGCCAAGGACGCCAAGGCCAATCTGTGGCGCATCCGCATCGACGGCGGCGAGGCGGAGGCGCTCACCGACGAGAAGGGCGGCGCGGCCACGCCGCGCTGGTCGCCGGACGGCCGCCGCATCGCGCTCCTCCTCACCGACGCGCGCAGCGACGACGAGAAGAAGGCGGACAAGGAGAAGCGTGACGCGCGCGTCGTCGGCGAGGACGTCAAGCGCGTCCGCCTGGCCGTCGTGGCCGCGGAGAAGGACGGCGACGGCAAGCGTCCGCTGCGTCGCCTGACCACCGGCGATCCCAGCGTGGGCAACGTGGAAGGACCGGGCCACTTCGACTGGTCGCCCGACGGCAAGTGGATCGCGTTCGATCACCAGCCCACTGCGCTCGTCGACGACTGGACGAAGGGAGACATCTCGCTGGTCGAGGTCGAGTCGGGCGCGGTCACGCCCCTGGCCACGACGCCGGCCGCGGAGTCCAACCCTTCCTTCTCACCCGACGGCCGCTGGGTCGCCTACGAGGCGAGTGACGTGCCCGTCCGCTGGGGCGGCGCGTCCCGCATAGAGGTCGTCCCCGTGGGCGGCGGTACTCCCCGCGCGCTCGCCGCGACCTTCGACGAGAGGCCCGATCTGCTCGGCTGGACCGCGGACGCGACGCGGGTGATCGTGAGCGAGACGCGCGGTACGGTCGGCCGGCTGGCCGCGCTGCCCCGAGACGGCGGCGCGGCCACGGAAATCACGCCCGCGGACACGACCGTGGACACCGCGAGCCTGAATGCGTCGCGCACCCGGATCGGGTTCACGTCGCAAGCGCCGGACCGCGCCCCGGAAGCGTTCGTGGCCGACGTTCCCGTCGGAAGGATCGAGGCCACGGCCGGCAGGGCCGCGAAGGACCGGCGCCGCGCCGCCGGCACCGCGGCGGCCTGGACGCCCGTGCAGGTGAGCCACGCGCAGGACCTGCCCCCGGTCGCGCTCGGGCGGACGGAAGTCGTGAGTTGGACCGCGCCGGACGGCAAGACGATCGAAGGATTGGTGACCTATCCAGTGGCCTACCGGGCGGGCACGCGGGTACCCCTGGTCGTGATGGTTCACGGCGGCCCCACCGGGGTTTTCGTGCGCTCCTACACCGGCGCGCCGTCACCCTACTCCGTGGCGGGGTTCGCGACGCACGGCTTCGCGGTGCTGCGGTGCAACGTGAGGGGCAGCGGCGGCTACGGCCGCGAGTTCCGGTACGCCAATTACAAGGATTGGGGCGGGGGTGACTACAGGGACATCCTCTCCGGCGTCGACGCGCTCATCGCGAAGGGCGTGGCCGACCCCGATCGCCTCGGCATCATGGGCTGGAGCTACGGCGGCTACATGACGTCATGGGTGATCACCCAGACGCGGCGTTTCAAGGCGGCATCGGTGGGGGCGGGGGTCACGAACCTGATGTCGTTCACGGGCACGGCCGACATTCCGAGCTTCATCCCCGACTACTTCGGCGGCGAGTACTGGGACACGTTCGACACCTGGCGCGCCCACTCCGCGATGTTCAATGTGAAGGGCGTGACCACGCCGACCCTGATCCAGCACGGAGAGTCGGACAGGCGCGTGCCCATCTCGCAGGGCTACGAGCTCTAC
>QHVP01000598.1 GCA_003222295.1 Acidobacteriota bacterium
TCCTGGAGACGCTGGGCGGCCGGTGGAACATCAGCCTGTTCCACTACCGGAACCACGGGGCGGACTACGGGCGCGTGCTGGCCGGGTTCGAGGTTCCGTCGAGCGAAGAGTCCGACTTCCAGGCCTTCCTGCGCAGCCTGGGCTACCCGTTCGTCCGCGAGTCGGACAATCCCGCGTACGAGCTGTTCCTGGCCGCGGGACCCGACAACCGGTGAGCTCGGCGCGTATCCTTGTGGTTGCCCATACCGATCGGGGTGAGGCAGTTCGTCTGATCAGCGCGCGCGGCTACTCCGAGTGAGCGAAAATTCTATGAGCAAGGCCAGTAAGCAAGAGCCAGACGACGATCTTCTGCCGGAATACGACTTCTCCGCGATGCCTGGCCCCGTTCGTGGCAAGTACTACCCAACGAGGCTCTTCGCAAGGTGTTGAGGGCAACCAAAGCGCCAAGGCGTCGCACGAACGCGCCGAACAAGGGGAAGCCGACGAGGTCCGGGAAGGCGAAGTGAGCACCTTCGGACAACCGACCGCGATCGCGGCGGCGAGATGACGAATGGAGAACGACCTTCCCGAACTTCGCGAGCTTGCGGAGCAGCTCGACCGGTTGATACCCAAGGAAGGCGCGAAGCCACTCGAGCGCGGCGAGAAGCACAGTGACTCTCCCGGGCAAAGACGCGGTCAGTGCGATTGGCACCCGGGTACCGTCGCCGGGGGCGTATCAAATCGTTCTTCCGCGCGCCATCGGCGCCTTCGCCTGCGGTGCGAAGAGAAACGCCGGCGATCGTTGGGTCATCGTGGGTTCCGGTCTCTTCCATCCCGCTGGCGACATCGATGCTGCAGACAGTGCGCTCAGGGTCCTGGAGGCCACGGGCACACGGATGCGCGGCTCATTTGCGTTCAGCGATGGGTCGCGTCGCCAGCCCGTCCGGCACGACTACAAGGTGACATGGGACCTTCACAGGCAGGTACAGCCGTAGGCAGCGCCACAGTGCGTTACCGCACGAGGCGCGACTAGAATTGGTCCGCGCTGCTGAACGCAGCGCTCGAGGACGACCAATGATCGGTGGTCCGTGGACGGCTGATCAGAAAGCGTTCTGACGTGGCACCTCTTACGGCGAGGCAGGACCACACATGTCCGTGACCCGATCTCGTCCGCGACTCATGCCGCGAGGGGTCCTTTTCGCGCTACTCACGGCGACGGCGGCGCACGCGCAGGAGGCCCCCGGTCGCGTGCCGGCGCCGGGGCCCGTGACCGACGCGCCGTACGCGCCGCAGCCGATCCTGCCCGGCGGCATCGTGGTCACGCTCTACGCGCCGGGCTCACCCGACCTCAAGGCGGACCGGATTCGCGAGGCCGAGACGTACAACATGGCGAACGGCGTGCCCGGCCGCATCCAGAGCATCGTCAACATCCACAATCCGTCGATCGAGGTGCATCCCGTCGACCCCGCCATCAACACCGGGGCCGCCATCATCGTCGTGCCTGGCGGCGGGCATCGCACCCTCAACGTCGGCTCAGAGGGCGCGGACGTCGTCCCGTATCTCTACAACTACGGGGTCAGCGCGGTCATCCTGCGCAATCGGCTGCGCAACGACGGCTACGTCGCGGAAGTGGACGCCGTGCACGACGCGCTGCAAGCGATCCGGCTCACGCGGGCGCGCGCCGCGGAGTGGAAGATCGACCCCCAGAAGATCGGCATCATGGGCTTCTCGGCCGGCGCCGAGCTCGCGGCCGCCACCGTCGTCTTCTTCGCGGAGTTCGACGAGAAGCGGCGCGGCCTCGCCGATCCCCTCGACAAGGTCTCCGCGCGCCCGGACTTCGTGGTCCTCCTCTATCCCGGCCCCACGCCGTTCGCGCGCGGCGCGACCCCGAAGATCCCTCGCAACGTGCCGCCGTCGTTCATCGCTTCACCCGGTTCGGGCGACCGGGTCCATGCGCTCTGGGCCGACGAGTACTTCGCGGCGATGCTCAAGCTCGGCGCGCCGAACCTCGAGATGCACATCTACGGCAACGGGGTGCACGGCGGCGGGTTCAAGGACCGCGACGGCATTCCCTTCGGCACGTGGCACGAGCGCTTCGTCGAGTGGTTCCGCGACCTCGGCTTCCTCGGCAAGCCCGGCGTCGAGACCAAGGCCGAGCGCGACGTGGCCGCGTTCGTCAGCCAGCCGCCGCTGCCCTAGCGAGCTAGCGCGGCGCCGTCACGGAGACGGAATCCTGGTTCCGGTGCGCGGTCCAGATCTCGTGCGCTCCCTCGATGTTCGAGAACTCGCCCTTGATCTCGTCGGCCTCTTTCCGGCCTTCGTACTCGGCGTAGCAATCGTTGACCTCGACGAGTACCAGGGCGCCATCCTGCCTCCAGCCGCCGTCCGTGTACCTGGTTCCACCACGGCTGCGCCAGGCCAGACCGTTCCCGGCCAGGAACTCGAAGGTGGTCCGAGCCGGCCCACCTGGGGCATCTGGTGATCCGATCTCGCCATCCCAGGTCGTTCCGGAGAGACCGGGAGTCCCCGGCGGCGGCGCGGGGCCGGTGCGGCTCACGGCCGCCGCCCACTTCGCGTCGTCCTTGCAGCCCTTCCGCTCGATCCAGATGGTCACGTATTGCGCCTGGGCCTCGCGGTGGCGAATGACGTACTCGAGCCCGACGCGCTGACCCACCGTGAGCCAGGCCGGACCGGCGGCGGGCCCCTTGACCAGGGGCGACCCTGGCCCGCGGAAGTCGAACTTGGTCTCGGGACCGAGGCGGAAGGACTTGGCGTCCCCTCCGGTCAGCCGCACGCTGACCTGCCCGGGCGCCGCGGTGACAACGTCGCCGTTCTCCGTGTAGACGGTGTTGGGGGGTGAGAAAGCGCCAAGGATGGCGGCCATCCGCACGCTCGACGCGCTCGGTCGCCCCCGCACGCGACCCTCGAGACGGACGAGGCCCGAGATCCCGAGCACCAGGGGGTACATCATGAACGGCACCAGGAAGATCATCGAGTCGTCGCCGGGGTGCCGCACCGAGTCCACCGCGCCCCCGAGCCCAGCGAACACCGCGAGCCACACCAGCGCCGACACGATCGCCCCGCGCCACCACGACGGACGCGCGAGGATTCGGGGCACGTCGAGAATAGGGTAGAGGCAGAGCGCCACGAACGCGATGAGGATGCTCACGTCCGGAAACAGAAAGATCGAGGGGAGGCTCACGAGAGCGATCGCGACGCCGGCGGCACCGGGCATCCGCCAGATGCCACGGACGTCGATCGAACGGCTCCAGTAACCCCGCGTGCCGAGGTGGGCCATCCCCACTCCGAGCGCGATCGGGACGGAGCCGAAGATCAACACGAAGACGAAGGCGACCGGGCCGTCCTGGAAGAGCGCCGCTCCGCACAGGATCAGGGTCAGCGCCAGCGCGAGCACGACGAGGGTCGCCCCGGCGGCGGAGACGGCTCGGCCGAGCAAGGTGGTCACGGGGCGCATGCTAGGTGGACGGCGTGCCCGCGTCCACCGGCCCGGTTAGACTCGACGTACGCATGACACTCAAGGCCCTCGTCCCCATGGCTCACGTTCGAAGCGTCCCGCGTTCGATCGACTTCTACCGGAAGCTCGGGTTCGTGGAGGGCAATACCCATACGCCGGAGGGCGGCCGCGAGCCGGTCTGGGCATGGCTCACATCGGGCGGGGCTCAGATCATGCTGGCCCTTGCGAGCGAGCTCGTTGATCCCGAGAAGCAGGCGGTGTTGTTCTACGTCTACGCGCCCGACGTCGAGGCATTCCGCAGCACGCTGATCGAGGCCGGCGTCGACGCCGGCCCCATCCAACACCCCTTCTACGCTCCTCGAGGTGAGTTCCGGGTGACGGATCCCGACGGATACGTCTTGATGGTCACCCACACGTGACGGCGCGCCCCGTTCCACGGCCGGCGATGGTATGACGACGACCGCGCGCGAAGCGTTGGACCGCCTGCGCGAGGGCAACCGTCGCTTCGCGTCCGACATGCGGAGCGCCGAGAACCTGTCCAGCCTCACGCGACGCGCCGAGCTGGTGACGGGCCAGCAGCCGTTCGCGATCATCCTCGGATGTTCGGACTCACGTGTGCCCGCGGAGATCGTGTTCGACCAGGGTCTCGGAGACCTGTTCGTCATACGGGTCGCCGGGAACATCGTCGCGCCCTCCCAGATCGGCAGCGTCGAATTCGCGGCCGACCGGTTCGGCACCCGCCTGGTCGTCGTCCTCGGCCATTCCCAATGCGGGGTCGTCCTCGCTACGCTGCAGGAATTGCAACGGCCCGACGAAGCGCACTCGAGGAATCTGCGCTCGATCGTCGACCGCGTTCGACCGTCGGTGGAGAGCCTGTTGGGGAGCGATCTCGCCGGCGATCCCGATCGCCTCGTGCGTGAGGCGGTGCGCGCGAATGTCCGCGTCTCGGCGAACCAGCTGCGCCACGGCTCCGAGATCCTCGAGCGGCTGATCGAGGGTGACGGCCTGCAGGTCGTGGGCGCTGAATACTCCCTCGAAAGCGGGATCGTGCACTTCTTCGATGGCGTGCAGGACTAGAAGACGCGCCGCTTCAACCGGTCCAGCCTGAATTTCGCGGTGTCCGCGATCGCCATGACCGCCATGACCCCGGCCTGCACGGGATCGGTGACCACGAGGTCGGCGGCCTCGGGTACGCTGCCCGCCATGTTGAGGCTCAGGACGAGCACGCCCTGCCCGCGGATCTCGCGCACCGCCTTCTCGATGTCGCCGCCCATGAGCGCCCCGGCCAGGACCAGCACGCGGGCGCGGGGCAGCCGCGCCACCGCCCGGACGGCATCGGCCAGGGTCTGCTCCCCCACGAGCGGGATGGTGTCCACCGAGATGTGCTCGCCGCGGATGTTGTGCCGGTCGGCTTCCGAGATCGCGCCCAGGGCGACCTGGCCGACCTGCGCGCCGCCGCCCACGATGATGATCCGCTTGCCGTAGATCCGCTGGAACGTCTTCACCACCGTCACCCGGCGCGCGATGGGCAGCGCGGCGAGGTCCTTCTCCAGCGCTTCGGCCGAAGCCGGCACCGTGGTCTCGAAGTAGATGCGGCTCTTCGCGGGTCCGCTCTCCAGGATCTCGACGAGCGTGATGTCCGCGTGATGGCGGGCCATCACGCCCGTGAGCTCGTGGAGGATGCCCGGTCCGGGCGCGGTCTCCACCATGAGGCCGATCGTCTCCGAGGGCGCGACGCCGGTCGGGCTCTCCGCGTCCGTCATGCGCCGTCCACCGCGGTCAGATCTGCGAGTAGTCGGTCGGGCGGAGCAGCGC
>QHVP01000595.1 GCA_003222295.1 Acidobacteriota bacterium
CCGGCGTGTCCGCCGTCCCGATCACCTCGTAGCTGCTGATGAGGGCGCCGAGCCAGTGCGTGAAGTGGATGATCGCGGGCGCGGCGATGCCGGGGAAGAGGTACTTCGTCCCGCCCGAGAAGCCGACCACCTCGTGCGGGAAGACGGGGCCGCAGATGAGGACGTGGTCGTATTCGAGGACGAGCCGGTTCAGGGAGACGGGCACCTCGTCCTTGAGACGGCCCGCCGTGAGTTCGGCGATCTCGCGGGCAGGGATCGCGCCCAGGTTCGCGAAGGTGGCCGGGTCGTCCCAGCGATGGTTGAAGATCCGGGACCGGCCCGCCTGCCCGTCGGCGACCGGGCGTCCCACGAGCCGGCTCAGCGCCGCGTCGTCCATGGGCATGTGCGTTCCCAGGGCGACGAGGTAGTCGAGGGCGGCCACGCGGCCGGACAGCTCCCGCTCCAGCACGTCGAACATGAGCGGCATGGGCATGGTCCGCGTGCCGTCCGGGATGAGGACGAGCAGGCGCCGGCCGTCCAGGGGAAGCCGGGCGAGCCCCTCTCCGGCGATGCGCGCGACGTCCTCCGGCGGGAGATGGCCGTCCACGAGACCGCGTCCGAGCGCTGTCATGCCTTCACCTATGCTGCCCAAAGGGTACCATCCGCTTCCGTGTCCGACCGCCTGCTCGGCCTCCTGCTCTTCCTGCCCGTGCCCATCGTCCTCTTCCTGTTCACCCGCGCGCCCCTCGGCATCGCCTGGTCGCTCGCCCTCGGCGTCGCGCTCATGCTGAGCCATCGCCTCTACGCGCGGCCCTTCGCGCTCGCGCGCTCCGCGCGGCGATGCCTGTGGTGCGGGAGCGCGACCGTGGAGGGTCCCGCCTTCGACGTCGAGGAGCCCTTCGGGACCACGCGCTGGGGCGCCTGCGGCGAGCCGCACGCCGACCGCGCGCGCCGGTTCCTCGAATGGGCGGCCCGGCATCGGAGGTTCCTGCAAGTCGGCATCCTGGGAACGCTGGCCGCGTTCCTGGTCGCCGGCGCCGTCATTGCCTCGGGCCGGATGAGCGCGACACGCTATCCCGACGCCGTGAACGCGTTCCGCCTCGCCATCGCGGTCACCGTCTTGCCCCTGGGCTTTCTCGCCACCCGGGGACGGGCCGCCGACACTCCGCTGCGATCGCCGTTCCCCGTGCATATCCAGGCCCTGATCGGCACCTGCGCCGTGAGCTGGCTCTTCCGGCTCGTGGGTCTGGCCTGGCTTGTCCTCGCGATCCTGCACTTCGCGCTACCATCATCTCCGCGATGAGGCCCACCGACCTGCGCGGCATCCTGCGCTACGTACCCCAGTTCCGTGAGAAGACGTTCGTCATCGCGGCGGACGGGGCCGTGGTGGGAGACGAGAACTTCGGCAACATCCTCCTCGACGTGGCCGTGCTCCGGTCGCTCAACGTGCGCACCGTCCTCGTCCACGGCGCATCCGCGCAGATCCAGGCCCTGGCCGACGAGAAGGTGGCCGCGCCCTCGGACCTGGAGGGGTCGGGCGTCACCGACGCCGCGACCCTGCAGCTGGCCCTGACCGCCGCCAGCCGCCTGACCCACCAGATCCTCGAGGGCCTGAGCGCGACCGACCTCCGCGGGGCCAGCACCAACGCCGTGATCGCCCACCCGTTCGGGATCGTCCGCGGAGTCGATCACCTCTTCACCGGGCGCATCGAGCGCATCGACATGGAGCTGCTGCAGACCCTCCTCGGAAGCGGGATCGTGCCGGTGGTGCCCCCGCTGGGAATGGACGGCGACGGCAAGACGTATCGGGTCAACTCCGACGCGGTGGCGCTGGAGGTGGCCAAGGCGCTGAGCGCGGGGAAGCTCGTCGACATCACGACGTCGGACGGCCTCATGGTGAGCGGCGCCATCGCGCGGCAGATGTCCGTCGACGAGCTGGCGGGCGCGCTGGACAAGGGCCTGGTCGCGCCGGCGCAGGCTTCCAAGGCGCGGCACGCCGTGGCCGCCTGCCGGTTCGGCGTGCCCCGCGTCCACGTCATCAACGGGCGGGTGGACGAGGGGTTGCTGGCCGAGGTCTTCTCGAACGAGGGCATCGGCACCCTCGTCTACGCGAACGAGTATCGCCAGATCCGCCGTGCGCGCCGCCGCGACATCCGGAGCATCCAGCAGCTCATCGAGGCCTCGGTGGAGAGCGAGGAGCTGCTGCCGCGGTCGCAGGCCGCGATCGAACGGCAGCTCGACGACTACTACATCTACGAGGTGGACCGGAACCCGATCGCCTGCGTCGCCCTGCACGTCTACCCGGAGGAGAAGAAGGGCGAGGTGGCCTGCCTGCGCGTGCGCCCTTCGCACGAGAACCAGGGCATCGGACGGCGGATGACACAGTACGTGGAAGACCGCGCCCGCGAGATGGGCCTCGAGAAGCTGCTGGCCCTGTCGACGCAGGCCTACAACTTCTTCGGATCGAAAGGAGGGTTCTCGGAGGGGACACCGGAGGATCTGCCTCTGGGGCGCAGGGAGAAGTACGAGCAAAGTGGAAGACGCTCGCGAATTCTCATCAAGCGTCTCTAGGGAGGACTCATGGCCCTGCGCCGCATCCGCCCGATGGCCTGGCCGCTGCTGGCCCTGCCCCTGCTCGCATTGCCCTTCACCGTGCGCTCGGCCGTCCCCGCCGGCCCTCGCTTCGCCGTCCAGGTCGCTCCCGGCCTGGCCGCGGGGCCCCTCGACGGCCGCCTGCTCCTTCTCGTCTCCAAGGACGAGAGCCAGGAGCCCCGCCTCCAGATCGAGGACGGCCCCAAGAGTCAGCAGGCCTTCGGCATCGACGTCGACGGCTGGGCGCCGGGGACGGCCGCCCGCTTCGAGCCCGGCGTCCTCGGCTATCCCCTGGAGTCGCTGCGCGACCTTCCCGCCGGCACCTATACCGTGCAAGCGCTGCTGCACAAGTACGAGACGTTCCACCGCAGCGACGGCCACACCGTGAAGACGCCGCGCAAGGTCACGGTGGATCCGGCGGCGACCGCCGCCGTGGAGATCACGTTGGACCAGACGATCCCTCCCATCCCGGATCCGCCGACGACGAGGTACGTCCGCCACGAGCGCATCCAGAGCGAGCGCCTCACGAAGTTCTGGGGACGTCCGATGTCCCTCGGCGCAAACGTCCTGGTCCCGGAAGGATTCGACGCGCATCCGGAAGCGCGCTACCCGCTCGTCATCAATCACGGCCACTTTTCCCAGACCATCGACGGTTTCCGTGAAGAGCCGCCCGACCCCAACCTCAAGCCCGACTACAGCGAACGCTTCCATTGGGCCGGCTACAACCGCACGCAGCAGGAGTGGGCGTATCAGCTCTACAAGGACTGGACCTCGCCCGGCTACCCCCGGATGCTGGTCGTCGAGATCCAGCACGCGAATCCCTATTACGACGACTCCTACGCCGTGAACTCGGCCAACCTCGGGCCCTACGGCGACGCGATCACCTACGAGCTGATCCCGTACCTCGAGAAGAAGTACCGCGCCCTCGGCG
>QHVP01000592.1 GCA_003222295.1 Acidobacteriota bacterium
TACGTGACGCTCGAACCGTGCGCCCACCAGGGAAGGACTCCGCCCTGCGCGCGGGCGCTGCTGCAGGCGGGCGTGAGGCGCGTGGTGGCGGCCTTGCGCGATCCGAATCCGGTCGTGAACGGCCGCGGCCTGGCCAGCCTGCGCCGCGCGGGCGTCGAGGTGGTCGTCGGTGTCGCCGCCGACGAGGCGGCGGCGCTCAACGAGCGGTTCGTCATCGCCGCGCGGCTCGGGCGGCCGTTCGTGATGCTGAAGGCGGCCATGACCCTCGACGGACGCATCGCGACCGCGGCCGGCGAATCGAAATGGATCACCGCCGCCCCCCTGCGCCGCCGTGCCCGCGCCTTGCGCCGCCTGCACGACGGGGTGGCGGTGGGCGTCGGCACCGTGCTCGCGGACGACCCCCTGCTCCTCCCTCAGCCGCGGACGCGGCGACCGTTCCATCGCGTGGTCTTCGACTCGCGGCTGCGCACGCCCTCGAGGAGCCGGCTCGTGTCCAGCGCGCGCGACTCGCCTCTTTGGATCGTGACCACGGAGGCGGCGGCCGGACGCCAGGCGTTGGAGGCGCGCGGCGTGCGCGTGTTGGCCGCGCCGGCGCGGGACGGACACGTCGACCTCGCGTGGGCCCTGGCCGCGCTGCGGGCGGAGGGCCTGTGGAGTCTCATGGTCGAAGGAGGCTCCGACCTGCTCGGCGCCCTGCTCGCCGCCCGCCTGTTCGACCAGGTGGCGCTGTTCCGGGCGCCTTTGCTCCTGGGGGGACGTCAGAGCCGGCCCGCGTTCGGGGGGCCGGATCCGGCCCGGCTCTCCGACGGCGTGCGTCTCACGGCGCAGAGCCCGATCGTCCGGCCGCGCAGCACGGCGGTCTCGCCGGCGGCCGCGGCCGACGCCGCCTACGAGATCTGGTACCGGGCGGGTGTACGGTATGGCAGGACGCGGTAGCGGACCATGTTCACGGGCATCGTCGAGGAAGTCGGAGAGGTCGAGACGGCGGTCCGGCGCCGCGACGTGCTCGCCGTCCGCATTCGGGCCCGCGCGGTCACGGCCGGGCTGCCGCGCGGCGGCTCGATCGCCGTCGATGGCTGCTGCCTGACCGCGGTGGAAACGGACGGCGACGGCTTCGCCTGCGATCTCACGGCGGAGACCCTCGACCGAACGGCGTTCGCCCAGAGACTGGTCCCGGGCGCGCTCGTGAACCTCGAGCGGCCGATGCGGGCGGACGGGCGCTTCGACGGGCACATCGTCCAGGGACACGTGGACGGCGTAGGGAAGATCCTCGGCCTCGAGCGCTCGGGAGAGGCCGCCGAGCTGAACGTCGCCGTCCCCCCCCACCTCGAGCGCTACCTCGTCGAGAAGGGCTCGATCGCCGTGGACGGGATCTCGCTGACCGTGGCCGGTCTCCGGCCGCGCGGCTTCTCCGTCGCCGTCATCCCGTATACACTGGACCATACGAATCTCCGGGCGGCGCGTCCGGGCGACCGGGTGAACCTGGAGATCGACGTGATCGCCAAATACGTCGAGAGGCTGATCGCACCCGCGTCCTCCCGCGCGTAGCGCCCGCCCCGATAAGAGGTCCCATGCCGTTCGCGAGCATCCCCGACGCCCTCGACGACATCCGGCAGGGCCGGATGGTGGTGGTCGTGGACGACGAGGACCGCGAGAACGAGGGCGACCTCACCATCGCCGCGGAGAAGGTCACCCCCGAGGTCATCAACTTCATGGCCCGCTATGGGCGCGGCCTCATCTGCCTGCCCATGACCGGCGAGCGCCTGGACGAGCTGCGCATCCCGCTCATGGTGCGCGACGAGCAGAACGACGCGAAGTTCGGCACCGCGTTCTGCGTGCCCATCGAAGCCAAGCAGGGAACCACGACCGGCATCTCCGCCGGCGATCGCGCGCGGACCGTGCTGACCGCCATCGACCCGGGGACCAGGCCGGGCGACCTGGCCCGTCCCGGCCACATGTTCCCGCTGCGCGCCGTGGACGGGGGCGTGCTCGTGCGCGCGGGCCAGACGGAGGCGGCGGTGGACCTCGCGCGCCTGGCCGGCCTCTACCCGGCGGGCGTGATCTGCGAGGTGATGGACGAGGACGGCACCATGGCCCGCGGTCCGCGTCTCGTGGCCGTCTGCCGCCAGCACGGCCTGAAGCTGATCACGATCAGTGACCTCATCCAGCATCGGATGCGCACCGAGCGCCTGGTGCGGAAGATCGTCGAGACCGATCTCCCCACCGGCTACGGTCCCTTCCGCATCCACGCCTTCGAGAGCGGCATCGACGCCCAGCATCACGTCGCCCTCGTGATGGGCGACCTGAGCGCCGGGGACGAGCCCGCGCTCGTGCGCGTGCACTCGCAGTGCCTGACCGGCGATATCTTCGCGTCCTCGCGCTGCGACTGCGGCGACCAGCTGCACAAGGCGCTCGAGATGATCAGCCAGGCCGGCCGGGGCGTCCTGCTGTACTTGCGACAAGAGGGGCGTGGCATCGGTCTCGTCCACAAGCTGATGGCCTATCAGCTCCAGGACCAGGGCCAGGACACGGTCGAGGCCAACGAGGCGCTCGGCTTCAAGCCCGACCAGCGCGACTACGGCATCGGCGCGCAGATCCTGGTCGAGCTGGGGGTCAAGAAGATGCGCATCCTCACGAACAATCCCCGGAAGTTCGTCGGCCTCGAAGGCTACGGCCTCGAGGTCGTGGGCCGCCTGCCC
>QHVP01000596.1 GCA_003222295.1 Acidobacteriota bacterium
GAGATCCTGATCGCGGTGCGGGTCGGCCGGCGCGGCGCTCTCGAAGTCGGCATCGGAGGGAACTATCCCGACGGCCGCCGAGCGGGTCCCGGCGGCAATCGGACCGTCTCGAGCCGGACCATTGGTGGACAGCTCTCCTCGAACGAGGACAGGATCGTCGTCTACGAGGCCGTCGGCGGCCGTCCGGGGATACGCCTGTGGAGCGCCGCCGAGGCGGGAGGTCTCGCCGGCTCTCCGCCGCGCCTCTACAAGTCCTTTCGGGATGAGATCGAGGCCGCGGCGAAGAAGCCGTAAGAGCTCCGAAGCGGATCAGTTCACGGCGCCTAGATAGTTCACACGGCCGTACTTCCAGTAGGTGCCCGTGCCGGCGATGGGGTCGGCCGTCGATTCGATCTTGGCGCGCACGCACGCATTCGTGGTGCATTCTCCGCGCGCCCACACCAGGGCGGCCAGGCCCGCCACGTGCGGCGTCGCCATGGACGTGCCCGACAGCGCGTCGTACCCCTCGAGGTATCCGTACCCGTAGCACAGGAAGCACCAGTCCCACTGGTCCTGCATCGTGGACAGGATGTTGACGCCGGGCGCGGCCACGTCCACCCAGCTCGCGCCGTAGTTCGAGAAGTCCGCCTTGGCGTCGTTCTCGTCGGTCGCGGCCACGGCGATGCAGTTGGTGTAGGCGGCCGGATAGGTGCGCGCGCCCGTGCCGTCGTTCCCGGCCGCGCAGGCCAGCACCGCCCCCTTGTTCCAGGCGTAATTCACCGCCCGCTCGAGCGTCTTGAACGGTGACGACGTGCCGAGGCTCAGGTTGATGACCTTGGCCCCGTTGTCCGCGGACCAGCGGATGCCGGAAGCCACCGCGGAGAGGGAGCCCGATCCCGAGTAATCCAGCACCTTCACGCCCATGAGCTGGACCTGCCAGTTCGCGCCCGCCACGCCCGTCGCATTGTTCGTGCAGGCGCCGATCGTGCCCGAGACGTGCGTGCCGTGGCCGTTGTCGTCGTTGCCGGTCTCGCCGGAGACGAAGCTCTGGACGATGGGCGTCTGGCAGGACACGATGTCTTCGTGCCCCGTGTAATCCGGGAAGACATACGCCGGGTCGCCGACGTCGAGGCCCGTGTCGACGATGGCCACGCGCACGGACGGGCTGCCGACCGTGATGTCCCAGGCCGCGTAGGCGTTCACCTTGTTCCAGGCCTATTGGGTGACGCACGCCCCGCTCGAGGTGGAATAGCAGGTCGTGTCGTCATAGGGATCGTCCGGGTTGGGGAAGCTGTGCAGGTAGCCGTTGGGCTCGGCGAACTCGACTTCAGGGTTCCGGGACAGGACGGCCACGGTGCGCGCCACCGTTCCCGGCCGCACCTTCAAGATGTGCACGCCCAGACCTTCGAGCGCGCCGTGGACCTGGGCGCCGACTCCGCGCGCGACGTTCTGAACGTTCGCCCCGGGCTTGACGCTCACCAGGACCTCGTCCGGCACCTCTTTGCCCGTTGCCGGCCTCGCGGGCGGGGCCGCTTGCGACGGCGCCGCGACGAGCAGGGCAGCGAAGGAAACCCCGAGAAGGAAGGCCAATCGCTTCACGTGCAACCTCCACGAAACATTGATACCGATAAGCGGTAGACCGTCTCTCCGGTGGCCGGCCGCGGGCCGGCACACGGCGACGTTCATTTCCTGGATGCTCGCGTCTGCACTCTACGAGCGCGAGGGAACGAGCGTGCATGAGCCACATCACGCCTGCCATTCACCGGCGTGACGCGGCTCACGTTCCGCCGATGAGATAGGATCCGCCTCACATGCCGCCGGTTCTCGACGCGCGGAACCTGCGCAAGTCCTTCGGGTCGCTCACCGCCGTCTCCGACGTCTCGTTCACCGTCGGCGCCGGCGAGCTGGTCGGACTGCTCGGCCCCAACGGGGCGGGCAAGAGCACCACGGTGGGGATGATCGCGGGCATCCTGCCCCCCGATGCCGGTGAAGTCCGGATCAACGGCCAGGCCCTGCGCGGCGACACCGATCTCGCGAAAGCCTCCATCGGCCTCGTGCCCCAGGACCTCGCGCTCTTCGACGAGTTGCCCGCGCGCGAGAACCTGCGGTTCTTCGGGGCCCTCTACGGCCTGGCCGGAGCGGCCCTGGAGGCGACCATCGCCTCCTCTCTCGCGTTCGTCGGCCTCGCCGACCGCGCGCGCGACAAGGTCAAGACCTTCAGCGGTGGGATGAAGCGGCGCCTGAACCTGGCCGCGGGGCTGCTGCACGACCCGCAGCTCGTCCTGCTCGACGAGCCGACGGTGGGCATCGACCCGCAGAGCCGCAACGCCATCTTCGACAACCTCGAGGCCTTGCGCGCGCGCGGCAAGTCGCTCGTGTACACGACGCACTACATGGAAGAGGCGGAGCGGCTGTGCGACCGCATCGTGATCGTGGACCACGGCCGCGTGATCGCGAACGACACCGTGCGCGGCCTCTACGGCCTCCTCCCGGCGTCGCGGCGGCTGAGCGTCGAGCTGCGCGGCGAGGCGGGCCCGGGCCTGGTCGACGCCCTGCGCGCGCTGCCGGCCGCGGCCTCGGCGGAGGTCGCGGATGGCGTCCTCAGCGTCGCCCTCGACGACCTCGCGGCCGGCGCCCCCGCCGTGCTCTCGCTGCTGCAACAGCGCGGGGTCGCCTACGACCACGTGGTGAGCGAGCGCGGAGACCTGGAGACGGTCTTCCTGACCCTCACCGGACGCACCCTGAGGGATTGATGGCACTCCAGGCGTGGCGCGCCATGGTGCGCAAGGACCTGCTGCTGTTCTTCACCGACCGGCGCGCGGTGATCATGAGCTTCGCCGCTCCCGTCGCCATCGCCTCGTTCTTCGGCTTCATCTTCTCGGGCAACCAGAGCGCGAAGACGGCGCGGGTCCCCGTGCGCGTGGTGGATCAGGATGGGAGCGTCATCTCCAAGGCGATCGTGCAGGGCCTCACCACGGACCAGACGCTCGAGCTGACGGGAGGCACGGCCGAGGAAGCGCGAGAGGCGGTGCGGCGCGGCAAGACGACGGTGGCGGTGGTGGTGCCCGCCGGCTTCGGGGACGCGGCGGGACGGGCTTTCTTCGGCGGCGGCGCGAAGCCGCAGCTCGAGCTCCTCTACGACCCCTCGCACGGCGCCGAGCTGGCCATGGTGCGCGGCATTCTCACCGAGCACGTGATGCAGGCGGTGAGCGCCAGATGTTCGGCGGGGACCAGGGCCGCCGGCTCACGCAGCAGTGGCTCGAACGGCTGAGCGCCTCCGGCGGCAAGGCCGACGGCGACCGGCGCGCGCTCGCCGACATGCTGGGCGCGGTGAACCGGTGGTACGAGCGCGGCGCGGCGTCGCCGGCGCCGGGCGCCTCCCCGGCGGCCGCTCGCGGTCTCGCCATGCCGTACACCACGCATGAGGAGGCGGTGACCGTGCGCAGAGGCGTCCCCTACAACGGCTTCGCCCACTCCTTCGCGGGCATGGGGGTGCAGTTCCTCCTGTTCGCCTGCATCGATCTCGCCATCGGCATGCTCCTCGAGCGCCAGCAGGGCTTGTGGAAGCGCCTGCGCGCCGCGCCCCTCTCGCGCGGTCTCCTGCTCGCGGGCAAGGGTACGAGCGGAGCGCTCATCGCCCTCATGACCCTAGGGGTGACGTTCGTGTTCGGCATGATCGTCTTCCGAATCCGCGTCGAGGGCAGCTCCCTCGCCTTCCTGGCCGTATGCGTGGCCACGGCGGTGATGGCCTCGAGCTTCGGTCTCTTGATCGCGGCGCTCGGCAAGACGCCGCAGGCCACGCGCGGGGTGGCCATCCTGGCCGTGCTGTTGATGGTGATGCTCGGCGGTGCCTGGGTGCCCTCGTTCCTGTTCCCGGCGTGGCTGCAGAGAGTCACGCTCGCGATCCCCGCGCGCTGGGCCGTCGACGGACTGGACGCCACGACCTGGCGTGGCGCCTCTCTCATGGCCACGCTGCCCACGATCGGCGCGCTGCTCGCGTTTGCGGCGCTCTTCGGCGCGCTCGCGGTGGCGCGCTTCCGCTGGGAAGAATAGATGACGGATAGGAGGTCGCGATGAACCAAAGCCGCCGGACGTTCCTCGCTGGCGCGGGCGCCGCTGTCTCGGGCGGTCTCCTCGCCGCCTCCGGAAGGGCCGCCACCGCGGAGGGACCTGGGAAACCCACGGATCAGGACATGCCGCGGGGCATGACGTTCGCCACCATTCGCAGCGGGGGCGCGCTGGGTCTCGCTGTCAAGACCGGGCGCGGCCTGTTCGACGTGCGCAAGGCAGAGAGCGCGTTCCACGAGAACGCTCCCACCACCATCGACGAGGTCATCCAACGAGGCGGAGGCGCCCAGCTCCAAGCCCTTCTCGCGAAGGCGATGGCGAGCACGCGGAAAGACCTCTTCATCGACG
>QHVP01000597.1 GCA_003222295.1 Acidobacteriota bacterium
CGCGCGCAACGTCAGCGAGAACGACGCCCTTTCCTACGTGCTGGGCTACTGCACGGGCAACGACTTCACCGCGCGCGACCTGCAGCGGGTGTCCAGCCAGTGGATGCTCGGCAAGACGCTCGACGGCTCCGCTCCCATCGGCCCCTACCTCGTCACCGCCGACCAGGTGCCCGATCCCAACCGCCTCAAGATCGAGTGCCGCGTCAACGGCGAGGTGCGCCAGTCGTCGAACACCGCGGACATGGTGTTCGGCTGCGCGAGCCTGGTCAGCTACATCTCCCGGTACTTCACGCTCAAGCCGGGCGACATCATCTTCACGGGCACGCCGGAGGGCGTGATCTCGGGCTACCCGAAGGAGCGGCAGGTGTGGCTCAAGGCCGGAGACCGGCTCACC
>QHVP01000594.1 GCA_003222295.1 Acidobacteriota bacterium
CGGGCGGACGGACCACGGGCGGACGCGGGACCAGGGGCTCGGACTGGATGACCGTCGCCTCCGGCATGGCGCTGGTGACGACCGTCGCGCCGACGTCGTCATCCGCGCCTTCGATCTCCACCCGGTAGGAGACGGCGCCGAAGCGCAGCTCCTGGCCCGATTGCAGCGGGCTCTCCACGATGCGCTGGCTGTCGACGAACGTCCCGTTCGCGCTTCCCTGGTCCACGACCGTCCAGGCGTCGCCACGGCGCTCGATGCGAGCGTGCTTGCGGGAGACGGACCCGTCGCTGACCACGAGGTCGCAGGTGGCGTCGCGGCCCACGAGCGTGCTGTCGTTGTTGACCTCGACGGCGGCGGCTCCGGAGGCGGGGACCAGACGCAGGGCGGCCATGGACTCCTCCTGAATCGGCGTGAATGTTACCCTGAACACCTGGACATGACAGGAGGTTCTTCCATGAAGCGCGTGATCCTCGCCCTCGCGGCGGCGGCCCTGTGCTCCGCCGTCTTCATCTCACCCGGTCTGGCCGCCGAGCAGGCCGTCACCTTCAAGAGCGGCACGGAGACGGGCTCGGGGCTGCTCGTGGCGCCGGAGGGCAAGGGTCCCTTCCCGGCCGTCATCGTGATCCAGGAATGGTGGGGTCTCGACGACTGGATCAAGGACCAGGCGCGCGCGCTGGCCCGGGAAGGGTACGCCGCGCTCGCCGTCGACCTCTACCACGGCAAGGTGACGAAGGACCCCGAGGTCGCGCACCAGCTCATGAGCGGGCTGCCCGAGGACCGCGCGGTCCGCGACCTCAAGGGCGCCGACGCCTACCTCCTGTCACGCGCTGACGTGAAGAAGGACCGCATCGGCGTCGTCGGCTGGTGCATGGGCGGAAAGTACGCCCTGCAGCTGGCCACGCTGGAGCCGGGGCTCAAGGCCGTCGTCGCCTACTATGGCGCGCCCCCTACCGACCCCGCCGCCCTCGCCCGCATCAAGGCCCCCATCCTCGGCAACTACGGCGGGGACGACAAGGGCCCTTCGCCGGAGCAGGTGAAGGCGTTCGAGGAGGCCCTGAAGAAGGCGGGCAAGACCGTGGACATCAAGATCTACCCCGGCGCTCCCCACGCCTTCGCGAACCCCAACAATCCCTGGAAGGGTTATCGCGAGGATGCGGCCAAGGACGCATGGGCCCGCACCCTCGCCTTCTTCGCCAAGCACCTCAAGAGCTGAGGGACGTCAGAGGGCCGCGGCGGGTTGCGGCGCTTCCGCGGCGGCGACGTCGGCGGGAGGGAAGCAGAGCCGGCGGAAGTTGCACCGGCGGCACATCGTGGGCCGGTCGATCATCGGGAAGTCCTCGAGCCGGCCGAGGTTCAGGACCGGATCGACGAGCAGCCCCTTCATTCGCTCGGCGCTCTTCTCGATGAAGGCGCGCGCGTGCTCCAGCTTGCGGCCGTCCACGCGGCGGCGCACGTAGCGCGGGATGGCGAGGTAGGCGAGCTCGGTCTGGATCTCTTCCGGGCTCGCCGCCCAGCCCTGGCGCGCGGCGTAGAGCGCGTAGCCGGCGAGCTGGATCTCGTTGAAGCGTCCCTCGCCGCGTCCCGTCTTCCAGTCGACGATGACCACGCGGCCCTGCGCGTCGCGGAAGGCCAGATCCATGCGCAGGAAGACGGGCACCCCCCCGACCTCGAAGGAGACGAGGTCCTCGACGGTGAGCCACGAAGCCCGGCCGACGGCCAGCGCCTCTTGCAGCACCGGGCTCTTGAAGAAGTTGCGCAGCGAGCGCATGACCGTGCCCACCACGATCTTCTTGTCCTCCGCCTCGACGGTCGTGGCGTACTCGTGCTCGAAGAGGCGGAAGCGGAGCGACGCCGCTTCGCTGTCGCGCCAATCGCCGAGGAGACGCTCGTGCACGGCGGCGTGGACGATCGCCTGCTGTTCGGCCTCCGAGGGCAGCGTGTCGCGCGCCTTGAGGAAGCCTTCGATCGTCTCGTGCACGACGCTGCCCGCCCACAGCGGAAGGGCGGACAGCTTCTTGAGGCGATGGATCTCGGGGTCGTCCGGGGCCAGGTAGTACGAGTAGAAATATTTCCGGCGGCAGCTGTTGAAGGTGTCGTGTCGCGATACGGACCAGGAGAACTCGTGACCCACGGGGGAAACTTAGGCGCAGCCGGTGCCGCAGCAGGACCGTTCCCCGCTCCTCGGCCTCTGCGCGGCGCGTGGGCGGGAACGCAGATCGGGGCCTCAGGCCGCGGGACGATCGAGAGTACGTCGCGACGCCCGAGCCACCCAGGGAACATCCATCCTTCCCCTCGCCGCGCACGACCCGCCTCGCCACCCTGGGCGGGGTGGCGGTCGTCGTCCTCGTCAGCTCGCTCACGTGGAATCAGGTCCGCCTCGTCCGCCGCAGCCTGGATGACCGGCTGGGCCAGATCGACAGCCGACTGACGACGCTGGCCAGCCGCATCGAGCGGGCGGGCGCTCCTGCGGCCGCCCGTGGGCCCGACCCGAACAAGATCTACACCGTCAAGACGGACGGTGCTCCCGTCCGTGGCCCGGCCAACGCGCCCGTCGTGATCGCGGAGTTCTCCGACTTCC
>QHVP01000599.1 GCA_003222295.1 Acidobacteriota bacterium
CACGACGGGGTGAAGCCCGATCGTCTTGGTGACGACGCCGCCCCAGCCCGCCTCGAACGCGCGCAGGATGTTGCTCTCCGATTCCGTGGGCGGCGCCGACGAGAGCAGGAACGGGTTCTCGAAGCGGATGCCCGTGAAGGTCGTGGACAGGTCCGGGGCCATGAGGCCGAGAATAGTCCTTTCAGGCCGCGGTGGCCACCGGCTCCCGGCGACGCCCGCGAAGGATGGCGGCGGTGATGGATCCCACGAGCATCCCGGTCACCAGCGTGAACCCGATCCAGAGCGTCATCTGCGGGAAGAGCCCGATGAGCGCCCACGTCTTCACCGGGCCCATGACCGGAAAGTTCGGCGGCAGGGCGTCGTAGTGCGTGCCCCACTTGCCGATGATCGCGGGCAGCATCAGGGCCGCCACCGGGACGCGCGCGGCCAGGGCATACACGAACAGCGTGCGTCCCAGCGTGGGCCACCCACGGCTGGCCACGATGCCGGCCGCCAGGAACACGAGGCAGGCGGTCACGATCATTCCCAGCTGGGGTGCCCCGAGCTTGTTCGCGATGAAGAGGGCCGCCGGCACCATGGCCAGGCCGAGGACGGCCATTCCGATGGCCTTGCCCGCGCTCGCGGGCCCCTCTCCGGCGCTGGCCAGACGCCATGCGAAATACACGCCGAAGACGAGCGGCAGCCAGGAGATGCCGATGACGGCGCCTCCGCCTCCACCGGCGCGGCTGAACAGCGCGGGCGACCAATGTTGCAGCTCGCCGACCAGGCGCAGGGCGGTGACGGCCAGGGTGAGGATCGCGGGGACGAGGACGAGGTCACGAGTGCTGGGGCGGGACGTGTCGGGCATGGACGCCTCCTTCGGCTGCCACCGGAGCGTGGTCGGATGGCGGGAGTATAGACCCGCTGTCCAGCGGGTCAGCCCCGGCGCCGCATCCGGCGGCCGACGACCAGGACCGCGATCCAGACCAGGGGTGCAATCACCGCCAGCGCGAAGTTGGCGACATCGAGCGGAGTGCGCGGGACAAGGGCGAGCTTCAAGGCCGACGGTCCGCGCGTGGCCAGG
Source organism: Acidobacteriota bacterium (assembly GCA_003222295.1). Taxonomy (GTDB): domain Bacteria; phylum Acidobacteriota; class Vicinamibacteria; order Fen-336; family Fen-336; genus AA29. The sequence continues at coordinate 1,064 of QHVP01000599.1, forward strand.
ACCGGCCGACCACGTAGACGAGGAAGTCGCCCTGCCGCGCCGCTTCCGTCCGGCGCAGCTCGGCCAGGCGCTCCTCGTGCTCGCTCAAGGCGGCGGCTCCGCCGCGCGCGCGCGGACCCATCGCGTCTGGAACTCCACCGCCTCGCCGCCGTAGGGCAAGGGCAGCGAGCGGAGGACGAGCTCGTCATCGCCCAGCGCGACCAGCCGCGTCTGTTCCACGGCCGCCCAGTTCGGGAACAGGCTCGCCTCGATATGGTGGGTCACGAACTGCTCGTCCGCGCTCACCGTGAAGCGCCCGAACCACGCGTGATAGCCGTCCCAGGCGCGCCGCAGCTCCTCGGGAGTGCCCGCCTCGAGGTCGTCCGACGCGAACGGCAGGCGACCGCCCTTCGCGATCTGCAGCGCGGCGTGGCCGGCGCCGTCGTAGGTGAGGCGACCGCACACGTCCGTCCCCCACGGATGGAAGACGGTCCCCGAGACGCGCCGGCCTTCCATCGCGACCAGGGCCCAGGTCCCGAGGAGACGATCGCGCAGCGTCGGGAAGCTCGTGGTCAGAAGTTACCGGGGTCGAAGGCCGGCTCCGCGCCAGGCTCCGCCTAGCGAGCCGGCGCCGGGCTCGCGGGTGGCCGCAGCTCCTCGCCCGCGTGCGCGTGGCCACGATGGCACAGCAAGCAGTTCACGCTGGGCTTGTCGTCCTCCAGGGCCTTGATCTTCTTCAGGTAGTCGTCGTTGATGGCGCGCGTCATCGCCATCATGTCCCGCGTCACCTGCTTCTCTTCCTTGTCCTCGCTGTCCCATTGGTCCGCCACGTGACAGTGCGTGCACTTCGTCCCCAGCGACCGCGTGAAGGCCTGCATCGTGCGCAGGAGCCTCGTGGCGGGGACGTCACCCAGCGTCTTGAGGTTCTTGAAGACCTCCTTCGCGGGCAGGTCCTCCTTGCCCTTGATGGACGCCTGCAGCGCGGTCAGGTACTTCTCGTTCTCGGCGGCGTAGGGCGGAGCACCGCCGGACGGGGTCGCGGCAGGAGCGGCCGCCGGGGCCGGAGAAGGCGACGGCATCGGTGACTGGGCGGAGGCCACGGCGATCGAAGACGCGATCAATGCGAATGGAAGGCCGAGGCGCATGAGTGTCACTCTCCTTTTCGACATTCTAGGCCACGACGCGGTGCCGCGGCCGCTCAGGCATAGGGATGATGCGTCCTGCCTGCCGCCTTTTCCGGGGTCAGGACCTGCGCGAGGTGATGGTGAAGGTGGCGCACGTAGTCCTCCGCGATGAAGCGGAGGGTGACGGGGGTTCCCTCGCCGATCGTGCAAAGCACGCCCAGGGCGCGCGGCTCGATGTGGGCGATGACGTGCGCGAGGTGGCGGTTGACCTCGCTCCAGAGTGCCAGCAGGTCCGCCCACGGGCGATCCTCGTAGGCCTGGGTGGCGACCCACGCATCCTGGGCGTAGCCGGGAAACGACAGGGATGGGCCGAGCTGCGCGCGCACGAAACGCTGCTCGTTGTTGAAGGCGGAATCGATGAGGTGGCCGATCACCTGCTTGGGGGACCATTTGCCGGGCGCACGCGGCGCGCTCGCGTGCTCCTCGTCGAGCGCGCGGAGCTTCGGGAGATCGGATTCAAGGGTCGCGATCACGTCGCGGGCGATGCGCGCCGTCACGT
>QHVP01000096.1:0-2748 GCA_003222295.1 Acidobacteriota bacterium
GGCTGGCTGCGCGCCTGGCCGCCAAGCGCGCCGCCGTTCGCCTTCTCGGTGGCGGAGTGGCCGAGGCCGACGTGGAGGTGGTCCGGCTGCCCGGGGGCGCGCCGCGGCTGCGTCTGTCCTCGCGGGCGCAGGGCGCGCTCGAGAAGGCGGGCGCCGGCGCCGCCCTCGTCAGCCTGACCCACGGCCGCGAGCACGCCGCGGCCGCGGTCCTCCTGGTGCGCGCGAGAGCATGAGGCTCTTCCGCGCCTTCTTCCGGACGCTCGTGCTGCTCGTGGTGGTGGTGGCCGCGGCCTGCCTGTACCTCGCGTTCGCGCCCTACGGCGACCTGGCGCCCCATCCCTTCAACCAGAACCGCAACGCGGTCTGGCTCGAGCACCGGTGGCTCGAGAAGCCGCATGCGGCCGAAGAGATGGAGCAGCTCTTCCGGTTCCTCGACCATCACGGGGTGGTCTATGCCTACCCCCACCTCATCCCCTTCGACAGCGCGGGCCGGCTGCCCCTGCACAATCGCGAGCAGATGCGGGCCTTCCTGGCCACCGCGCGGCAGGTGGCCCCCAACATGAAGGTGCTGCCCTGGGTCGGCGGCCTGCGCGTGGGCTACAAGCGGAGCAAGCCGGGGACGATCGACCTCGCGGATCTCGGCCAGCGCCAGCGCATCGTGGCGGAGTGCCGCGGCCTCATGGACGAGGGCTTCGACGGCATCCACGTCAACGTCGAGCCCGTGGCCAACGGCGACGACGACTACCTCGCCCTGCTGCGCGCCCTGCGCGCGGCCGTGGGCACGGGGATCCTCTCCCTCTCCGCGACGCGGCCGGGGCCGATGGCCCCCGCCTTCGCCCCCAACTTCTTCTGGACCGCCGACTACTACGCGCGAATCGCGGAGACCGCGGACCAGGTGGTGCTCATGACCTACGACACCGCGATCCCGACCCCGGGCCTCTACCGCCGCTACGTGGCCTACGCGGCGGCCATGGTGACGGCGGACCTGGCCCGGTCCAGCCGGGCGCGCGTCCTCGTCGGGATACCCACCTACAAGGACAGCGGGCTCATGCACCGCAAGGGCGTGGAGACGCCGGAGAACGCGCTGATCGGCGTGGTGTCCGGCCTGCGCGGCCGCGCCGGAGGGACGTTCGAGGGAGTGGCCCTGTACGCGGAATGGACGACGGACCCGGAGGACTGGGCCGTGTACGAGCGCGTGTGGCGCGGCCACACGACTCCCTGAGCCGAGGACGAGCGGCGGGAATCAGGCCGCGACGGAGCGGTCCTCGACCACCAGCCCGTCCTGGATGCGCACCACGCGCGCGGCCAGCTTGGCCACGTTCGAGTCGTGGGTGATGAGGACGATGGTCTGGCCGCCGGCGTGCAGCTCGCGGAAGAGGCTCACGATGGCCTGGCCCGACGCGGAGTCGAGGTTTCCCGTGGGCTCGTCGGCCAGGACGATGGCGGGATCGTTCACCAGGGCCCGCGCGATGGCCACGCGCTGCATCTGGCCGCCGCTCAGCTCGGTCGGCTTGTGGTCCATGCGGTCTTCCAGGCCCACCCGCCGCAGCATGGCCTCCGCGCGCTCCTTGCGCTCGCGCGTGCCCACGCCGCCGAACAGCAGCGGCAGCTCGACGTTCTCGCGCGCGGAGGCGTAGGGCAGGAGGTTGAAGTTCTGGAACACGAACCCGATCCGCCTGTTCCGGATCTCGGCCAGGCGGTTGCGGTCGAGGTGGCCCACGGCCTCGCCGGAGAGGAGGTAGTCGCCCGAGGTCGGGGTGTCCAGGCAGATGTTCATCAGCGTCGACTTCCCGGAGCCGGAGGGCCCGACCACGGCGACGTACTCGTTGGCGCCGATGTCGAGGTCGACGCCGCGCAGCGCCTCCACGTCCATCCGCCCCATCGTGTAGACCTTCCGGATTCCGCGCATGGTAATCATCTTTAGCGTCCTCGCTTCGCGTTCATCGTCAATCTAGCGGTCTCGGCGGGAGTGAATCCCGCCTCGCCGGCAAGGGAAACGCTCCGCTGCGGAAAACGCTGTCCTAGCATCACTCATAACGAAGCGACTCCGCGGGATTGACGCGGGCGGCGCGCCGCGCGGGGAAATAGCCGGCCAGCATGCCCACCGTGCCCAGGATCAGAGAGGTAGGAACTCGAAGGCGTCGCCCTTCAGGGGCAGGGCGGCGATGATCTGCATCAGCACCACGCCGACGACGGTGCCGAGGGTGCCGCCCAGGATGGTCATGGTGAGGGCCTCGAGCACGAACGGCGACATGACCTGCCGCACCTTCGCCCCCAGCGCCATCTTCACGCCGATCTCGCGCGTCCGCTCCTTCACCACCGCATACATGATGTTGGCGACGCCCATGCCGCCCACGAACAGGGTCAGGCCGCCGATGATCCCCAGGAACATCTGGATGCCGAGCGCGATGTTGCCGGTGATGCGCTGGTTCTCGCGCGTGTCCCAGATGCCGAGCGCGCGCGTGTCGTCCGGGTCGAAGCGGTACTTGCGGGCGAGCACGCGGTAGATCTGGGCCTTGGCCTGGTCGGCCATCTGCTCGCTGGCCGGCTTGTAGACCATGTTGCCGAGCTTGGCGTCCGTGAACATGGCCTTGAAGGTGGGCGCGGGGATGGAGGCCTGGCCCTTGTCCGGCCCGCTGTACATGCCCATCATCACCTTCGCCTGCATCACGCCTACGACCAGGAAGGTGGACTGATTGATGGTCACCGTCTTGCCGATCGGATCGTCCTTGGCGAACAGGTCCGTGG